>QNFD01000444.1 GCA_003645435.1 Gammaproteobacteria bacterium
GATTTCCGTCAGAAATCATCCAATATGCAGTATGGCTATACTATCGATTCAATCTGAGCCAGCGAGATATAGAAGATTTATTGGCTGAGCGAGGAATTATAGTTAGATACGAATCAATCCAACTGTGGTGCAATAATTTGGATCGGTGTATGCGAGAAGATTGAAACGTCGCCACCAGGGATTCGATGATACATTTTTCATCGGTTAAGTATTTGTGAATATCCGTGGAAAGCAACATTATTTATGAAGGGCCGTTACCAGGATGGAGAAGTCGTCGATGTATTCATGCAGCATAGGCGTGATGGCAAGGCCGCAAAACGCTTCTTTAAGCGATTGTTAGAAACACGTCACAGACCCACAGGAACTGTTCGATTCGATTCGCAACAGATAGCTGATGGCCGCCCGACGTTTGTTTCGGGTATCGGCAAAACCTGGCAGGGGCGGAGCTCAAGTACCTCGGCATCGGCGTGACGGCATTCAAGATCCTGAATATCGATATCGCCTCATCTCTCGACCAAGTCAGCATCAACGGAACAAACTTTCCCCAGGGCCTGATCGCTAGTATCGGTTTCGAAATCAGTTTCTAGCAGGCCGACCTGGAGCTATGATCCCCTAAGTCCGACAAACTGCTAGTGCTATGGAACTCTGTTCCAGCCATTCCATTGCTCCACTATAAAGTTTTTGCAAAGATACCCGGGAAATCCGGGGTGATTCAGGTATAAGTGCAAGAATCTGCCTACACGCTCCTTAAATCTGTCCTTACCCGCCTACCTATGATCCTTGCACGCCAATCGTATGTGGGCGTATATCTAAACTATTTTGCATCCGTATCATTTTGCCTGCCAATACAGGAGCAGACGAATGAAATTAATATATATGAGTTTACCCGTGCGAGGGATTATTCTTTCAACGATTGCGCTGTTGATCATTGGTTCGACCTATTTTTCATGGGTAGCAATATTCAATTCGTTCGAGAGCCTCTGGGTCAAATTCCCTCTATCATTATTAGCCTACTCACTTATCGTTTGGATCTATTGTTCGATAGCCCATACATGCAGGTTATTTGATTACCCACTGGAGAAGTAATTTGAAAAAGAAATAAAAATCAAGAAATCAAGAGAAATCAAGGAAATCAACGAGTCTGACCCCTTGGTTTTGTGAGTCTGACCCCTTGGTTTTGTGACCCCTTGGTTCTGCTTGGTTTCCTCAAGCCCCCAGGTCTTGTTGCACTATTTCCAGACCCACCGCCCCGGGATTAAATATTGCAGCATGACACTCAGACAGGATGGAAAGTGCAATCGATTCCGGCAGGTCACCGCCAATCGCCAATCCGGCGGGTCCCCGTACCTGCACGCTGAAGTTTTGATCGGCCCCGGCCATGGTCATGACCTCTTGCTTACGTGACTCTGGCCCCAGTATAGATATATATCCGGGCCGCTTGATATCTTTAAGCACTCGCATCCATGCCGCGTCTATATTTTTATTGTGGGTCATACAGACAAAGGCGTCAGCACTTTGAAATTCTGGGGAATCGGCGAGTTGATCGGGATGTAGATGTATAACACGGTGGGCTTTGGTAAAGTAGGCTTCACGTGCATAACCCGTGCGGTGATCGACAACCGTCACCAGCCAGCCCAGTGTGGCAGCCATCTCTACCATCGGTTGCGCATCGAGGCCGCCCCCTAGCACCCATAAATTAACCGGTGGCGATATCTTCGCCACCGACCAGTAATTGTCGTTAATCAGTAACACCGATTGTGTTTCGGGCAAACGACTTTTTAGCAAATTATTTTCAAGTTCGGAAAACTCCAACGCAGGATTGGTGTTGGCTAAAATATGACCCGACTGGTCCAGTAACATCCAGCCGCCTACACGATCTTTCTGAATCGATTGATAGCACTGTAGCAGGTAACTCTCCTGTTTTTCCTGCATGCGCTGATACAGCGTTCGCAACAGCGCCCGATGTGATGCTGTAACTGCCTGTATCAATACACCGATCTTGCCATTGCAGCCCAGTCCCAGGCTGGCGGCAAAACTGTCTTCATCTTCGGTATCGTAGATAACATACGCTGCCTCTCCCGACTGCCTGACGCGTTGAGCACGGTGTACGACATCGGACTCCAGGCAACCGCCGCTGACCATGCCGTGGGATTTCCCGAGGGGACAGACGAGCATCATCGCTCCTGGGCGCCGATAACTTGAACCCGATTTGGTGACCACTGTGGCACAGTACCAGTCCTCGTCGCCGGATTGCGACTGGTAGTCTTGGAGTAAGTGATAAAGATGATTCATGCGTTGGTCTTGCCGTGTTAGCGATTACCCGGGATCTTGACCGCACTCGCAGCGTCTGCAAAAGGAGCTAAATGAATTTCCCAGTTCTGTCAACTTCGAGCTGAGCTAAAATCTTGAGGTATAGTGCATTGAACAACTCGTATGTCATGCATAGGGGCAGGAGAATTACGGCTGCGGCCAACGAAGCGAGGCTCACCGTTTGTAATCACCGCACCGACTGCCGCAATGTCACCGTGTTTAATCGCGGCTAAAACATCTTTCTGGGTACCGCCAACTGGTGCGTCGAGAACGACAATATCCGCATCTCGACCAGCCTCAAGAAAACCACTATTGAGGCCATAGATTCGAGCGTTACTACCTGTCGCCGCGCACAGAAACCATTCTGGTGGCAATTCAGTTAAACTTGCACAGTGAGAAATTGTATAAAGCATACCGAGCGGCATGATACCGCTGCCTGTCGGCGTATCGGTGGCGATTATAAAACGATCAAATGCATCGTGTTTATGTACAAGGTTTGCGCACATTAGCGTGGTTCGAAGATTCCCTGCGGTGCAAACTTGCAGGGCAATTTCGCTTTCCAGGATAACCCGTTCGAAGTCCTCATCGGGCATGGCCGTTGGACCGCCATTTACGTGGAACGAAACGTCCGGCTGCATGGCCAGCAGATGTTTGCCGGTGATAGCGTCTGAACCTGGAATCGATGGTCCCCC
>QNFD01000445.1 GCA_003645435.1 Gammaproteobacteria bacterium
CGCCTTCGAACGCGGTGGTGGTGGTAATCTCCGCGGTATATAGATTTACTTCAGCTCGGTGTTTGATAAATAAAGCCGGTGGCCGATGGCAGTAAGAACTTCAAGCTGAAAAGCGTTTGCGATCAATAATCCTCACGAAATTTTTTCCAGATAAATCGCAATACATGGGTCAGGGTCAGGTCCTCTTTGCGAACTCGCGCATCCATATCGCTACCGCTAATCCACGCGCCTTCGTCGATCTCTTCGGGCTGTAAATCGAAGGGCCCTTCATTCATATACCGGTAAACGATGCAGTGTTCCATGCCCGTAATAGTTGAAGCCTGTATACGAAACAATTGTTCTAGCGACGTCGTCACGTTTATCCCCAGTTCTTCTTCAAGTTCTCGAATCGCGCAGCCGTGGTAGTCTTCACCGCTGTCCACATGACCCGCCGCCGAACTATCCCATAGCCCCGGCTGGTTATCCTTGCTCATCGAACGTTTCTGGATAAACAGATCATCGTTCCTGTTAAACACGAGAATGTGTACCGAGCGATGCATCAGACCCAGCGCATGAATCTCTCCGCGAGTTTTAACGTCGATGATTTCATCGTGCTCGTTAACCACATCGAGCAATTCCTCGCTAACTGGTATCAACATTGTATCGACTTCCCTTTTTTCCCATATAGATGCTGATACAACATACCACCTTGTTTAAGTCCCGCGTAACGCACCTCGGACCAGTCTTTGAAGGCCCGGTATCCCTCTTCGCCCAGCGAAGACAACAATGAAGGCATTAACTCATTGGCAACTCGCTCGCTGGACTCGGCAGAAAAACCAGTAAAGGCATCGGTGCGATCATTAAACCGAATTTGTTCGAAACCGACAGACTCCAGGGCCAGATTAAACTCGGCCTGGTCGGCAAAGTAAAAGTTTAAGCCACGATTGCGCAACATTTTATCCCAGACGTGAAACGCCTGGTTTTTTTCAAGGATCATCCAGTCAGAACCAGTTAGCCAGCCGCCGGGCTTGAGTACACGCGCGATTTCCCTGAAAAATCCGGCCAGGTCACTCATATGGCAGGCCACCGCCGTCGTGTATACGATATCGAAGCTTTCATCGGCAAATTGGAGGGGACCAGGATTTCCCAGGATTAACCGGACCCGATCATCGACACGGTTTTCCTCGACCAGCACCCTCGCCCTTCCCAGTACCACTTCGTCTATATCAAACCCGACTATATCAGTAGCACCCAGGTCACGTGACATGGTAACTGACGCACCCCCCAGGCCGCAGCCCAGGTCAAGCACAGACCTGCCCGCCAGTTCGAATCCGTGGAGAACCCTGGCGACTTCTTCATCACCTCCGGCCGACAGGTAGCCGCGTCCGTATACCATTTCCAGGGTATCGATATTGCGTTTATCGTAGAGATTTTTTGAGTTGTCTTCGGACACGAGCGTTTAATTAGTACCGGGCGATTAAACATTATAATCAACCTTGACTCAAAGGCGGTGGACTTTTTAAACTCAGGCAGTAACAATCGAATCGGGGCAATCGAGCGCCAGTCGGAGAATAAGTCATGATCGCAAACTTGAATGAAGTATCCGCAGAAGCAATTCTGATACGTGACGATGACAATGGTATCGCCACACTAACTCTGAACAGGCCCGAACAATTCAATGCCCTGTCCAGTGACATGTTGTTCGAACTGCAGGCTGCGCTTGATGACATTAGTGCCGACGCCAGTATTCGAGTTGTCATTATTGGCGCCAATGGCAGAGGATTCTGCGCAGGTCATGATCTGAAAGAAATTCGCTCCAGTACTGATAAGGCATTTCATCAGGCATTGTTTGATCGCTGCAGCAAAGTGATGCTCACTATCAATTCGATGCCGCAACCCGTGATTGCCCAGATCGATGGCATTGCCACCGCGGCAGGTTGCCAGCTAGTTGCAAACTGTGATCTCGCGGTTGCCACGATGGAATCACGTTTCGCTGTATCCGGTATCAATCTCGGTTTGTTCTGCTCAACGCCGGCAGTACCCCTGAGTCGAAATTTATCCCGCAAACAGGCCATGCAGATGTTGTTAACCGGGGATTTCATCTCGGCTGAACAAGCGCAGTCTTATGGTTTAGTAAACGATGTCGTAAACAATAACGAGTTGAAGCAGGCAACCATGGACCTGGCGCATAAAATTGCCGCCAAATCTCCACTCGCGACCAAACTCGGTAAACAAATGTTTTACCAGCAATTGCCAATGGATTTATCCGCAGCCTATGCATTTGCCAGCGAAAGAATGGCCTGCAATATGGATAGCGAGGATGCTCGCGAAGGAGTGGATGCCTTTATGGAGAAACGTAGGCCCGAGTGGAAGGGCCGATAGCCACCCGCAGTCGAGAATAATATTGTGAATCAGAACAGGCTATACACAAAAGATCTGGATAAAAATCCAGCGAATTTTACGCCATTGTCACCGCTGACTTTTATCGAACGCGCTGCCGCGGTTTATCCCAATCGAACCGCGGTTGTCTATGGAGATATTCGCCGAAGCTGGAAGGAGACTTACGACCGTTGTCGGCGCCTGGCCTCGGCACTGGTCAAGCGAGGTATAGCGGAAGGCGACACCGTTGCTGTAATGCTGCCCAATATCCCCGCCATGTGCGAAGTACATTTTGGCGTACCCATGACCGGCGCCGTACTAAATGCGCTCAATATTCGTCTGGATGCCGATGCAATCGCCTTCATGTTAAAACACGGCGAGGCCAAAATTCTGTTAACCGATCGGGAGTTTTCAAAAACTATTGCGGCGGCCGTGGCGCAACTCGAAGTGAAGCCGCTGGTTATCGATGTCGATGACGCGGAATTCAGTGGTGGCTAATTCATCGGCGAACTCGAATACGAGGCTTTCCTCGAGGAAGGCGATGCGAACTTCGACTGGCAATTACCCGCGGATGAATGGCAGGCAATTTCATATCGCCTTCTTCCAGGAAAGCCTCGTATTCGAGTTCGCCGA
>QNFD01000446.1 GCA_003645435.1 Gammaproteobacteria bacterium
CCCGGAAAGAAACGTTACTCTCGGTGGTGACAATATCGCTTTTGTCAGCGTTGGCGGGCCGCCGCATATTTCTGACCTCGACCGGGGTAAACGTAACGGCACGATCGAAGATACGCGTAACATTATCAAACTGTCCGAGCATTTTGACGTGATTCATCTGCAGTCACCCAATGTTGAACCCCAGGACCTGTCGATAAATTTACGCCACCTGCACACTACCGAAAGTCAACTGAGCTTGAGCCAGAAGCCATTTTTTGTGTTCTCGAGAGGCAGCGCACAGGTTAGGGATGCGTTCGCAATGACACGCATAGCGCGCGGTCTTAGTGAAGATGAATTCAGGCAAAAAGCCTGGTGTTACACGGTAATTAATACGAATTCACCGCGCCAGCTCGATGTGCCGATGTGCCAGGGCATTATTGATTTTGCCGAGGCCGGCCAGGTATCCGTGATCACGCCTTTTACCCTCGCCGGCGCCATGGCCCCGGTGACTATGCCGGGGGCGCTGGTACTGCAACACGCGGAGGCACTGGCCGGCATCACCCTGGCACAAATTGTTCGACCGGGTGCGCCGGTGGTATACGGTTCGTTTACCTCCAACGTTGACATGAAATCTGGATCGCCCGCGTTCGGCACACCGGAATTTGTCCAGGCTGCATTCGGCGCCGGGCAACTGGCGCGTCATATTAATTTACCCTGGCGAGGTTCGGCGGCGACCGCCTCGAACGCACCCGACGAGCAATCGGTTTATGAATTCTTGATGTCGGCCTGGGGCAGTGTGCTCGGCGGCGTCAATATGATGATCCATGCGGCCGGGTGGTTAGAAGGCGGGCTCACGGCTTCCATGGAAAAATTTATTCTCGATATTGAAATGCTGCAAACCTTCGCCGAAATATTCCAGCCGTTAAATAGTGATGACGCCGAACTGGCGTTTGAAGCAATCGCCAGTGTCGAACCAGGCAGTCATTTTTTCGGTTGCGAACATACCATGTCACGTTACCAGACCGCTTTCTACGAACCGCTGGTCTCGGACTGGAGTAACTATGGCAGCTGGCAGGAAAATGGCAGTTTGACCGCGACACAGCGCGCCAATGGAATCTGGAAGAAAATTCTGGCTGACTTCGAAGCACCAACAATGGATATCAGCGTTTATGATGAATTGCAGGCGTTTGTCGAGCGGCGTACCTCGGAAGGTGGCGCTGCCCCGGATTCTTAGCAGAATAGACCCTAATCAATTCTTATCGGGCCTTATCGCCCGGTAAACAATAACCAGGAACATAACGCCGCCGATAATCGAGATTAGACCACCAAAGCTCATCAAACCCATGCCGGCGATTTGTTCTATTCGCTCGAATCCCTGTTCGACACCGGTGGTTTTACGCTGAACGCCATATCCACCGGACCATGCCAGGCCAATGATATGCATTAGCTGACCAATGCCGTAGATGCCCGGTTGCCATCTAGCCGCCCGCCCACACACCTTTCTGAAACCCAGAGCCGGAAGCAAATGATAGGTTATACCCATGAAGGCAATGGTTACGCCGACGATAGAACCATGATAATGCGCCGGGATAGTAACGTCGCTGCCCTTGATCATGAAACCGATAATACCGCCAACACCAAACAGAAGCACAGAATATAACAGCGCATTTCGCTCGACTTCGAATCCGGCGGTAGGACGCCGTCTCTCCAGGATAGCCAGTGTCGTAGCTAAACCAATGGGAACCGCAGCCAGTGCGCCACCATACTTCATTAAGTGCATAAACCAGAGCAGGTGATAGCCTGAACTGACATCGAATAACAGGTAAATAATCGGCACCATTAAAACCGGCGACAGACCCAGCACGAATAAAATCAGCGCTACGCGTGGTGACAGGCGTAGAGATGCACCGCTGACGCTGGCCAGCCACAACCAGGCAACCAGCATCAGCTGGGTATGACTGAACTGGATGATATGACCGCTGCCCCAGAATAGCCGGTCATAATAAGCCTGGCCTTCAAAGCCTTCGTTGATACCCAGGTAAGACAGGATGAGCGCCCCAATTGCGAAAAAAGATGCCACCATGGCGACAAAAAGGCCAAAGCGTAAAACCACTTCGCCGCTAACTTTGGCTATCAATATCCCTGAAGTGATGAAGGCTCGAACTACCAGCAGGCAGAAACCAAGCCCGAAAATACCCAGACCGATAAAGAAAATCGGGTTTTGCAACACCGGTACATAATTGTTCATTAACGGATGACTTTCACCGGTAAACGGCGATACGATTATGATCAGGGTTCCCAGGCTTGCCAGTATCAATGATATCCATCCGCATCGCTGGCAACGGCTAGAACTGTTGTAGCTCCAGAAAACACCAGCAAAGGCGAGAAACCAGACGAGTACGGTCAAATCGACGTGAATGACTAAAGCGGTGCGAAAAAAATCAACCCAGGGGATGATTTCTGCAAAGAATGGGGTACGCGATAGAACAATGAGGATGGTGAACAGGCCGCCGATGACCAGGGCGGCAAGACCCAGAAACAGCCAGCCAGTCGCCATTCGTCTGGCGTTTTGGTCTGGTACAGGCAGGGTGAACTGGTTAACAATCATAGGCAACTGGTATTGGTGTGCTTGGCTTGGGGAAGTTAAGCTGCTCTGATAGCAGGGTTATCTTCAAATGATGGTATTGTAAGGGCAGCCGAGGTCAGTGCATAGTATTGACCTGAAATTTAATTCGAGACTCATTAAGTTAAATGAAAAATGCGGAAAATCCAGAATCATTCGTAAAGGTTATCAGCCTGCAAACTAGTGAAACAGATACAGTGGGTACAGAGCAGCCAGACCCAGTTCAACAGGGTGAGCATCTCTATGGATTTTTTGCGATAGGCATGATCGTCAATGTCGTAATGCTAATAGCGTTTTTTATCTGGGCTTACCGGCAGTGGAATAAAAAAGGAACAGAGGAGTAAACACTCCCTCTCCCTGAGGGAGAGGGCAGGGGTGAGG
>QNFD01000447.1 GCA_003645435.1 Gammaproteobacteria bacterium
CTGAATTGCCTTGTCCGCTCCTCTATACCAGTAGGCCAGCTCTTCGAACCGGTGTTCCGGCGGCAGGAAAGAGACGAAATTAAATTCGCCTTCAATACGCAAAAAGTCCATGTAAAGCCGGGTCGATAGCTGATGTCCGGCATTCCCAAAAGGATCAAAACCAGCTACTAGCAGATAATGGATTCGTTCAAACTGTGTATAGTCAATAATCCAGGCGGTTTTCGGTGGTTTGCCAATCAATCCCTTTACTACGCTGGCATTATCGAGGTGGCGAAATACAGTCAGTGCCGCATTCGCATTTTCTTTTTTGCCATCCCATATAGCATTTAGATTCAGCAAGTCAGGATTGATACTGACCAATTCCTTAATAGCGTTTTCCTTGGCCTGGAAATACTGGTCCTCAAGTTTTGCATAACTTCGCCAGGTAAAGATGGAAGCCGTGCTTCCCTTTTCGTCTGGCAAGCGCAGATTTTTACTCTGGGTTGCGAGGAATTCTCCACTCCATTTCTCGTTCATAAATTCCGGGTTAATAAAAAATACCCAGAACCTGTCATCAATGACACTCAGGGCTATATTACCTCTGCAGACAGAGCCCTTGATAAAACCCATGATAAAAAGCTGCGAATCGTCCAGCAGGAATCGATAACGTGTTTTTACCGGTAAATCTTTATAGGTGACGAATGGATTCGAGGTCGATCCCTGTTCGTAGCCAGGTAATGTCTTAACTTCAAAATCGGCATTTATAAACAAATCCTGCCAGCGTTTTATCCGCTTCTTATCCATACGATAGGGAATATGTGTCTTATCGAGGATAGTGGCTTTCTCGCGAATCAGCCGATAATAGACATTCCAGACTTCCGGATCATCATACGGGCGTACGGTTGCTATTCGCTTAACCGCCTGGCCCGGTGGAGTGCTGGAACGAACAAGGTTAAAGAATGTTCCGTCATCCTGCTCGTCAAAATACAGGTGTTGAAGAAAAAGATGCTCGTAAACATAACGACTCATCAACCTGTGCTTGTTTGAATCCTGGTTGAGGAATGATTCCCAGGTTTCCACCATCTGTTTCTGCTGCTCAGTCAATGGGGCGGGTTGGCTCATCTTCGCACCAGCTGCCAACCAGCGTTCCATTGTTTCATATTCGGTAATGCTGAGCTCTGGCAGCCCAAATGGCATACCCCAGTCCGGGTGATCGTCGGCGAAACGGGTAAAGTTTTCGATGCCTGGGCATATCTGCGCCCGATTGAGCGAAAAGTTATAATCAGCGGGTAAAATATCTGTCTGCGGGAGCGGATTTTCGCGCTTTAGTTGTATCATCCTCGATAGTAATCCAGACAGTAAATTTGCCTCTGCAGATTGCTGGCGCTCATTCAAGACCGGGCTAAATCCTTTTGTTCGCCATTCCCCGGTTGTATGTGCATCTTCAAACAGGCGAGTCGGTGGGCTCGCTGTTAGTCTCGAAGCATTATAAATTTGCGCCCTGGAATAGCCGCGATCGATTCCCTCCGGGGAGGAGAGCTTTAACTGGCATGGGGCATCATTGCAGCCGTGGCAGACAACGCAGCGGTTGTCGAGAATTGGTTTCACTAGTTGAGCGTAAAATACACCCTCATCGGTCTCTAGATCGACGATTCGATCCTGTATCGCGGGCGGGCCATAGAGGCTGTCCAGGTGTTTGACGGCCACGCCACAGCCGGATAAAAACAGGATTAACAGTAGCCAGGAACGGCGAGGATGTTTTCGAAACATGATCGAATTTTCTTTATCTGTGATGTATCGCGAGAATTGAATACTATCACAATGAGATTTCTGAGGTCATCCTTGCATCGGTATCGCATGGCAGGGTTGTACTAGTCTTTCTATTCTGCAATATTACCACCTGGTCAAATACTCGTAGTAGCTCAGGAGAATAAGCATGATTAAAATTTCGGTTCAAAAACACTACTGTCTGGTGGAACCCCAGGGGCCTCTCACCGCTGAGGATTTTGCAGAAATTGCGCGCCAGGTCGACCCGGTGATTGAACGTGAAGGCGAACTCGATGGTTTGATAATCAAAACCCGGGAATTTCCAGGATGGGAATCATTTGGTGACGCTGTCGAGCATTTTCGGTTTGTTAAAAGCCACCATCAGCACATTGAGAAAGTGGCGCTGGTTACAGATGCCAAAGTGGCGGAGTTTTTCCCCAAAATAGCCAATCATTTCGTCAAGGCCCAGGTCAAAAGTTTCGATTATGATGATTTTGAAGATGCTGTCGAATGGATTAGTTAAAGTGAAATTCCTGTAGATATTTGGAGATTTATAATGCAGAACATTGATACATTGACAGAATTTTTCGGCTGGTGCTCGGTCATCAATATCGCGATGCTTTGTATCGCCACTTTGATGTTGACTTCAATGAGGGATTTTATATCAGGCATTCACAGCAAAATGACTGGCCTTGGTCAGTCGGAGCTATCGGTGGTTTACGTTCAGTACCTGGCTAACTATAAAATCGCGATACTCATGCTTAACCTGGTCCCTTATATCGCACTCAAATTAATAACCCAGGTTCCCTAAGTTCAATCCGCTAACTATTTGCCTGAAATGAAACAGGGGATTCACTGTTACAGGTTACTCTCGTTGGTATTGATCAGTTATTTGATTATTGCGCCCGTGAAAGCCGATCCCGGCGATTTCGACATCTACGAGGACGGGAAAATTCTGCTTGGGGTAGGCGCGGCGATTGTCAGGCTCGATTCAAAAATAACGATTACCGATAAGCAGACTGGTGATCGCCTGTTCCTGGATATGGAAGGTACCCTGGGTCTTCCGGGTGATACCAGTGTTACTAACTTTTACGGCGGCTACCAGTTTAATAAAAAACACGCGCTCGGCATTAGTTATTTCAGGATAAACAGATCGTCAGAGTTGATTAATTTTGAAGGAAACCTGGGTGATATTATCATTGGCAATGCCAATGCAACGCTA
>QNFD01000448.1 GCA_003645435.1 Gammaproteobacteria bacterium
CAATTTACTTAGAAATTAGAGAGCTTCTAATATGTCCCTGAAACATCCTATTCTTTCAATTACAGGCTCATCCGGTGCAGGCACTTCCACTGTCAAAGATACCTTTGAGCATATTTTTTTCCGCGAAAATATTAATGCCTGTTTTATCGAAGGCGACGCCTTTCATCGTTATAACCGGACCGATATGAAAAAGGCGATGATTGACGCGGAAAAAAAAGGTGATAAAAATTTCAGTCATTTTGGCCCGGAGGCTAACCTGTTTTCGGAACTAGAGGATGTTTTCAAACAATATGACGCCACCGGTACCGGCAGAACGCGGCATTACGTGCATGACGAGGATGAAGCGAAGGTTTACGGCGTTGACCCTGGTAACTTTACCGATTGGGAAGATTTTCCCGAGGGTAGTGATTTATTGTTTTATGAGGGTTTGCATGGCGCGGTAAGCACCGAGCAGTCAAACATAGCCGGGTATCCCGATCTGAAAGTTGGCGTGGTGCCGGTAACAAACCTGGAGTGGATTCAAAAAATTCACCGCGACAAGACCGCGCGCGGTTACTCGGCAGAGGCGGTAACTGACACCATACTTCGGCGCATGCCCGACTACATCAAGTATATCTGTCCCCAGTTTACCAATACCGATATCAACTTTCAGCGGGTACCGATTGTAGATACGTCAAATCCGTTTATAGCACGGTGGATTCCAACAGCCGATGAATCGATGGTCGTCATCCGCTTCGCCGACCCGATGGGAATCGATTTTCCCTATTTACTCAGCATGATTCACAACAGTTTCATGTCGCGACCGAATGTCATCGTCATTCCCGGCGGCAAAATCGACCTCGCGATGCAGTTAATTTTTACCCCATTAGTTTTGCAGTTGGTAGAACGTAAGCGACGCGCGGCTTAACCAGACAATTTATATCGGAGTTAAATGTGGATACCAAAATTGAATCGAACCAGATAAGGAAACAGGAACTACGGCAGATGGCGAACGCAATTCGCGCGCTGTCGATGGATGCTATTCAAAAGGCAAATTCAGGCCACCCGGGACTACCCATGGGAATGGCCGATGTCGCCAGTGTATTGTTTACCGAGTTTTTGAAATTTGATCCGGTCGCACCCGACTGGCCTGATCGTGATCGCTTTATCCTGTCTGCCGGTCACGGTTCGATGCTGCTTTACAGCCTGCTTTATCTTTGCGGTTACGAAGATATGACGATCGACGAAATTAGAAACTTTCGCCAGCTTGGCGCGAAGACCGCCGGCCACCCTGAATACGGTTATGCGGGCGGTATTGAAATGACCACGGGTCCGCTAGGGCAGGGCGTCGCTACCGCGGTAGGAATGGCGCTCGCCGAGAAAAAACTGGAAACTGAATTTGGCGGTGACATAGTCGATCACTATACCTATGTGCTCGCAGGGGATGGTTGTCTGATGGAAGGCATTAGCCACGAGGCTATCGATTTTGCCGGGCAGCTTGGCTTATCGAAACTGATCGTACTCTTCGATGACAATGGAATCACTATAGACGGCGCAACCAGTTTATCGACCTCGATCGATCAGTTAGCCCGTTTCAGGGCCGCGAGGTGGGATGTTAGTTATGTCGATGGACATGATTCTGGCGCTGTCGCAGAGGCTATCTCGAAGGCACGCAAATCAGATCAACCATCGCTGATTGCCTGTAAAACGATTATCGGTTTTGGGGCCCCAAATAAGCAGGGAACCGCCGCGACTCACGGTGCTCCACTCGGTGCAGAGGAGATTGAACTTGCGCGTGAGGAACTCGGCTGGGAAAGTCCAGCTTTTGAGGTTCCCGCGGAAATTTTGCAAGCCTGGAGAAATTCAGGACAACGAGGTGTAGCGGCGCGGCAGCAGTGGCAAAGCCGTATTGACCAAATGCCTTCGCAGCGCAAACAGGAGTTCCTGTCGATGCTCGCCGGTGATCCTGGTGATGAACTGCTCAGCAGTATTGATGAAATTAAACGAAAATTCAGCGAGGAACAACCGAACCTGGCGACGCGTCAATCATCTCAACAGGTATTGCAATCATTAATGAATGCGGTGCCCTGCTTACTCAGTGGTTCGGCCGATCTAAGCGGTTCCAACGGTACGCGCCCGCAAAATGCTGTTTCAATCAGGGCCGACGATTTTAGCGGCAATTATATTCATTATGGTGTGCGGGAGCACGCCATGGCTGCCGCGATGAACGGTATTTCCCTGCACGGCGGTTACATCCCGCTGAGCGGCACATTCCTGGTTTTTGCCGATTACAGCCGTCCTGCGATTCGACTCGGCGCACTCATGAAGAAACGTGTAATCCACGTGATGACGCATGATTCAATCGGGCTTGGCGAGGATGGTCCCACGCATCAACCGGTCGAACAGATCGCATCGCTGCGGGCAATGCCTAATTTACTCGTTTTCCGCCCTGCGGATGCGGTTGAAGTCGCTGAATGCTGGGCCAGTGCGCTTGGCGAAACCCAATCTCCGTCGGTGATGTGTTTAAGCCGCCAGGGACTGCCAACCCTGCGCACCAGCCATAGCGAAGAAAACCTGAGTGCTCGGGCGCCTATGTCATCCGCGAGGCGAATGGCAAACGCAAGGCAACCCTGCTCGCGACAGGCTCTGAAGTCTCGATCGCGATCGAAGCCGCGGACAAGCTTGCTCGATTCGGCCTGGAAGTCGCGGTGGTATCCATGCCTTGCTGGGAACTGTTCGAACGCCAATCTCCCGAGTACCAGGAATCGGTACTCGGCAGTGTTTGCCGACTCGCCATAGAGGCGGCATCGCCGATGGGCTGGGATCGATGGATTGGGCGGCGCGGCGGGTTTATTGGCATGCAGGGATTTGGCGCATCAGGTCCGGCAAACGAACTTTATAAGCACTTTGGCATAACCGCTGATGCTATTCACGATGAAGTCCGTCGTTTACTACATATTTAACAGATAAGAGGATTACAACAATGGC
>QNFD01000449.1 GCA_003645435.1 Gammaproteobacteria bacterium
CATTTTCCATCGGTACACCACGCGGTAAACAGGGTCTGTACTGTCAGGCAGCTGCAGCGATTTTGCCTGCTTCGCCAGAAACCGTTCGAGCTTCTGGACGCCCGGTCGATCCGGGCTGACAAAAAAGACCCAGAAATGGTCATCGATAACATTAACCGCAACTTCGCCACGACAGACGGGGCCTTTGATAAAGGCCATAATCGTAAACCGGGCTTCATCCAGCATGAACCTGTAGCGCGAATTCACGGGCAGCGCGGCGAAAGTCACGAATGGATTGGAAGCTCCCGCTTCAGCATAGGGCGGCAGTTCGGTTACGGTGTGATCCACATTGACAAACAATTCCTGCCAGAGCTGCATGCGCTGCTTATTCAGCGCATAAGGCATGTGCGTCTTGTCTACGATAGCGCTGACATATTCCTGCAGGCGATAGTAAACACGCTCAACACCCGGGTCATTGAATGGATGCCGCGTGGCGATCAGCTGAACAGGCTCACCCGGCGGTGTAGCAGAACGGACGATCGTGAAAAACTGCTGCTCGTCGATGTTTGGGAAATACAGGTGCGCATAGGACAAGTGCTCATAGATATAGCGGCTGACCAGCTGTTGCTGTAATGAGGAACCGTTCAGGAACGCTTCCCAGCGATCGATCTCCGGCTCGAAAGCCGTCGGTAATGGTTTGCGTGGTGTGTAGGTTGCACCCTGCTCCACCCAACGCATCAGGACATCCTGCTCGGCGCTCGCCAGGCCTGGTAGTGCATAGGGCATTCCCCACATGGCGTGGTTAGCCGCGTACCTATCGAAACCCTCTGCGGTCGGGCACATCTGTTTTCGGTCCAGGGAAAGGGTGAAATCAGCGGGCAATTTCTGCACATCAGGCAACGGATTGGCTTGCTTGAGCTGCAAAATTTTGTACATCACGCTGGCTTCGCGGTTCGCAACCGGTGAACTGGAATACTCATTGAGAACCGGATGAAATCCCCTGGAGCGCCATTCCCCCACCGTCTGAGCATCCTCATATAACCGGGTGAGTTGCCCTTCCGTGATTCTTGCAGAGCTGTAGACCCCGCCCACATTAGCGCCACGCACAATTCCTTCGATAGAACTCATCTTAAGCTGACATGGCGCGTCATTGCAGCCGTGACAAACAATGCAGCGGTTATCAACGATGGGCTTCACATCACTCCAGTAGTCGATACTGGTAGAAGGCAGCGTAGCTACAACGCGATCCCGCGGCTCTGACTCGCCATAAAGTTCTTCAAACCGTGCAAAGCCGAGCGCCGCACAGCCACTCACCACCAGGACAATAATCAGCAACTGCAGACTTTTCATTTCCGCACCTCGAGTACTTTAGCCAGCCGCCGGCTCATTCGTTTTACAGATTCGGGGGGCAGTATACCTATTTATTTTTCTTCGAGAATATTGGGAATTCTGCACAATTGTAAGTGTAATTTCCCCGAAATTTTCTGAGTGCCCGGTCTTTGATAGAATTGCCTCGATATGCGGGCCCAAAAACCACCTGTAAGGTACTAATGTAAGGGCACTTGATTAACTTACTCGCCTGACTAATGCGAAAATAAAACTGGATGAAACCTGTACCTGCCTTTTTGACGATAACACTTTTTTGCCTTAGCACGACTTTACCGGCAAATGACCAGAACGCGGTAAATTTTACCGAGATTCGGGAGAAGGCAATGTTTGCTGACGCTGCTTATCGACCTGAGTCCGAAATCCGCGCACTGGTCGAATCGAGCGATTACGAGCTTACGCTTTATCATACGACTCCAGGTATTCAGGTCGCTTTTTTTCTGGCAACCAGCGCAGTAACCGAAACCCAGATTATTTCGATACGTGGCACCGCTAACATCGAAAATGCGATGGTCGATGTTTCGCTGAAGCTGAGTGTCGATGCGGATACAGGTGTTTCGTTACATGAAGGATTTGCATACTCCGCAAAGCAGGTTTATGCCGAACTGATGCCTCTGCTTAAGCCCGAATATAAAATCAATGTTACTGGCCATAGTATGGGTGGCGCGGTCGCCCTGATTCTGGCGATATTTCTGGATAAAGACCAGTTTAAAGTCGATCAGGTCGTGACGTTTGGGCAGCCAAAGGTAACCAATGTGCAGGGGGCCAACACAATTCAGCATATTAACGTGCTCCGGGTAGTCACCCCTCATGATCTGGTGCCTCTGGTGCCGTTGTTCGATCCACTGGATATAAGCAATATCGACATTTTCTGGCATGCCGGCAGGGAAGTTATTTTGCTGGAGGATACTCGGTATGCGGTTCTTGAAGGTTTGGATAGTATGTTGCGGGCAACAAGGTTCACGCAGAAGCCCTTGAGTGAAGAGAATATAAAAAACCATCAAATGTCTGTTTATCTCAATCTGATCGACGCAAGAGTGACGTCTTCCGAGCAGGTTCCGTATAAAACCGACTTTAACTTGTTCAACCTGTTTGGTAGCGAGTAAAGATTTTCAACTTCAATATCTCCTGACAATGCAGCAATAACAATTTCTCTTTTTGCCCTTTTACCACAACTCACAATTCAGTTCTTATGCATTATCCCGGCTGCAAGAAACCCGCCATCGATTCCGAGGATATGGCCCGTGATATAGTCCACCCGGTACACGCGCCCATCGAATTTCATTTTCGCGCTAAATGGCTTAACCATCGTCTGCCAGTCTCTTGCTGTATGAATCGCCGGCTCGACTTACCGCGTCCCAGTCGAGTTCGAAGCCCAGGCCCGGCCCCGAAAGCACCGGCAGCTTGCCATTTTGCAGGGACAGGTCGGGAGATTTGACAATATCCCATTCGAGGAAATGGTTCATATACTGATTACCGTCGTCGAGATTGGGCAGGGTTGCCGCTACCTGGTTCGCGGCACAGGTGGTAATTCCGGTTTCGTATAGCCCGTGGATGCAGATATCGATGCCGGCCGCCTCGGCAATGTGCGCCACCTTGG
>QNFD01000450.1 GCA_003645435.1 Gammaproteobacteria bacterium
ATATGTAGGGACACCGGTAAACCCTCGTCACCTACACCCATTGGTATCGCACAGGCCGGCAGGCCGGCGAGGTTGGCATCGTATAGAAATCCTGCCCAGTCGAGCCAGGGTAGCTCGATTGGTGTATCGTCTATTTGATGCGGATGGATACTACCATGCGGGAAGGCTTCACAACCGAGCGTTGGCGTAATCAAAATGCCAGCCTTGTTACGTTCAAACAATGCCTGGTATGCCTCGTGGATGACATCACGGTGTTGTTGCGCCTCGTCAAATTCCTGTTGGCTGAATTGACCACCGAACTGAATAAAGCTGCGTGCTACTTCACCCATGTGGTGTTCTAGATGAGCCTTATCCTTGGCGTGTTCGGCGGCATCGAAACAGGCAGTTACCGCCCAGGTGCTCACCGAAGACGGCAGGCCGGTGTGGTCTTCGATAACCCTGGCACCGGCGTCTGAAAGTTTCTCAACTACGGTTCGAAATGCCTGTCGCACGTCATCATCAACCGGTGCGTGGTTGAGGTCTTCCGAAGCTATCAAAGGATAATCGCGCAAATTAACTGGCGGTTTTGCCTGATACGGCTCTGCTTCTGGATTTAATACGCAATACATCAGGTGTGCGTCGGCGACACTGCGAGTCATCGGGCCATAAGAGACGATTGACTGCCAGGAAGGAAAACAGGGTTCACGCGGAATGGCGCCAAAACTCGGTTTGAAACCGACAATACCGCAGAATCCCGCGGGAATTCGAATCGATCCACCGCCGTCACCACCCAGTGAAAAAGCACCCAGGCCGGCGGCAACCGCAGCGGCTGCGCCACCGGAAGAACCGCCGCAGGTTCGATCCAGGTTCCAGGGGTTTGAAGTAAGGCCATAGAGCTCGGAGTGGGTAATACCCGTCAGGCTGAATTCGGGGCAGGTGGTCTTGGCAAAAATAACAGCGCCTGCCTGTTCGAGCAGTTCAATCGCCCTGCAGGTTTCGATAGGTACAAAATCACTAAGGGTCTTCGAACCGTTTGCGCAGGGATAACCCGCGAGAAACTGTGAGTCCTTGATAGTTATCGGTAGCCCGCAAAGGGGCCCACCGGTATTCTTTTTAAGATTTTTGTCAGCTTCGCTGGCCAGCTGGCGAGCTCGATTGTACAGTTTTTGCGCGAATGGATTAAGGTAGGGATCAACCTTCTCGGCATGCGCTATGGTTTGTTCTAGTAGATCCGTCGCACTAATTTCACCTGCCCTTAATGCATCAATTTGTTGTATTGCTGTTTTTTTTATGTAGCGCATATTGGATCCAGTATTTGCAAACACCGGGTGGTGAATACGAGCACCGCCCATTGAACAGGTCAACGACTGTACTACGCCCGGTTCGCTACGACGATAGTACAGTCGTTTCAAGGTTTTTAATAGCCAGTCCATGGATTAAAAAAACATCAGGAGTCTGTTGGATAAATCCAACAGACTCCTTGCGCGAGATTAAGCCGCTACGGTTTGCTCAAGCGCCGGTACTTCTACTGCATAGGCCGGGTCCATGTACTCAAGCCCAGTCGCATACTCTTCAATCGGTGCAAATTCAGCTTTTGCACGACTGGCAATTTCGTCTTTCGACAGGTTCTCGATCTTGCTCGCCAACGACCACAGATGACCATTGGTATCGACCAGGACACCGGTCCTGTCTCCCCAATAGGCGTCGAATAAAGGCGCGCGAACTACGGCGCCGGCTTCGACTGCACGGTTCCAGCTAGCATCGACATCGTCAACATATAAATGTGTCTGTGATGCAGATACATTGATTGCCAATGGCGACAGAACTCCCTGCTCTGGAGCTTCCTGATTAAGGGCAATAACGCTGTTTCCAATCTTGATAGTCGCGTGTACGGCAACAGATTCGTCTGCGCCAGTGTGGCGAGTCAGCAGTTCAGCACCAAAAGCGGCCTGGTAAAATGCAACAGCGCTATCAACGCCGTTAACAGTCAGACATGGGGTGGCTGTTCTGTAACCACGGGGGATAGGTGATACTTTCTTACTCATTTCTCTAAATTCTCCATTGTCAGGGCTTGGCCTGAGTTCAAGTTACTTGCTTTTTCAAACAAGGGCTGACATCTGAAACATTGAAGATTTCGACATCATGGTGCATAATGTAGTCATAAAAGGCGAATTTGTCAACACCATGAATCAAGATGTCGAACTAGGAGTCACCGGATCGGTCACCCAGGCTGATCTGGCGCCGTTACGCGATGCCGCTCGGCTGGGTGAATATGCGCTGGTTTATCGTGTCCAACGCCTGCACCAGGGTGGCGGTTACGGCGACCAGGACAAGCACCCCATGTCCTGGGCAGTGGCGGTCTACGTTGATTCTCAACTTTGCCGTGTATTTAATGCCCGCGGTTCGGGACGCGAATGGAATAGCATTGACCGCCTGGGCGGCTGGTTACGCGACCAGGGGTTCTGGTGCTGGTGGACGCGAAACGATCTCGAACCCCTGGGCACCGCACTCGCTGAGGCCGAGGATTCGGCAGAATTACCATTCGCGATATTGCCTGATCCACCGATTTTGCCCTTCTAATGACTCTATCCACACACATGGACTTTAGCTTTCGCTCACTCATTGAGGGGAAGCCCGGTTCTGTATGGCAACGTGAAGTCCATGCACTCTGGACCCCTTACCGGCAATGGTTTTTGCGCGATGGCGAACGCGATCGACCAACCTATTTAGAATCGGTAAAGGCGCTGGAAAAGTACATGCCTGAACTCATACCCACATACGAAACAATGGTTGAACTTGCCGGCGGCGGCGATCACGCCGCTCGCTTTCTCGCCCAGTATTGTCCGCCGCCATTATTTAGAGGCTGTTCACAGGCAGTGTATATCGAAGATGAGCCAGTACTCGTTCGAAATTACGATTACTCACCTTATGTTTTCGATGGCCTGTTAATGCGCAGCCATTTTGACCAACGCGCGGTTATTGCA
>QNFD01000451.1 GCA_003645435.1 Gammaproteobacteria bacterium
CCAGCCAATCCCCATTACAGTGCCCAGGTGCGTTACTCGCGCTGGCGCAATGCCGGCCAGGAGTACCTGGTAGTCGGACGGATTTTCCAGAAGTCATCCGGACTGTACGACATTCAGTTCCAGTTACTCGATGTGCTCAAGCAAAAGCAGATACTGGGCTACAGCCTGCCGGTAAAAAAACGCAATCTACGCTCTTCGGCACATAAAATTAGCGATTTCATCTACGAGAAAATTACCGGTATTCGGGGCGCATTTAACACGCGCATCGCTTATGTGCGGGCGCAGGGAAACAAGGCCAGAAAATATGTATTGATAGTAGCCGATACCGATGGCTTCAACGCCAATACAGTGCTCGAGTCCGATGAGCCCTTAATGTCACCAAGCTGGTCGCCGGATGGGCAGTCACTGGCTTATGTTTCTTTCGAAAGCAACAGGCCGCAAATATTCATCCAGCACCTGGCTAGTGCCAGACGGAGTAAAATTTCGGGTTTCAAGGGAATTAACGGTGCGCCGAGTTGGTCGCCCGACGGTAAGAAGCTGGCGCTGGTATTGTCAAAGGATGGTAGCCCGGACATTTACACCCTGAATATTTCTACCAAAAGACTAAGCCGGCTTACCCGGCATCGCGGCATAGATACCGAACCGGTTTGGAGCAAGAACGGGAAATCGATTATTTTCACCTCGGGCCGCAGTGGCTCCGCGCAACTATACGAAATCCCGGCAAAAGGGGGTAAACCCCGACGAATCACCTTTGAAGGGCGTTACAATTCGGATGCCAGTGTTTCCCCGGATGGAAAATACATTACTATGGTGCATCGTGATCGCGGGCAATATAAAATAGCCCAACTCGAGCGTGAAACCGGAAACCTGACCATATTGACGGATAGTTCGCTGGATGAGTCGCCCTCATTTTCCCCAAACGGCAAAATGGTGTTATATGCCTCAGCCGGGGGCACTAATGGGGTGCTTTACGCTGTCTCGGTCGACGGCCGTGCAAAACATAAATTATCGGATCAGAGCGGTGATATACGAGAACCGGTCTGGGGACCTTACAAACCTAAAAAGTAATTCGCATCAAATGGAGCAGAAATAGCATGAGATATATTTCGATGATAAACAAATTATACCTGTTGGCGTTTTTGGCGCTTTTTGTTAGCGCCTGTGCCACCACGCAAGGTGAAGAAGTGACCGTAGTGGAGGAGTCAGTCGATATTAGCGCCGAAGGCGAAGGCGATGGCTCTGCCACGCCTATCGAGGAAAGCACAGACGGCGGCGCAATGGCGATGCCAATTGCCGAAGACGATCTAAGCGCAGAGGAGATGCTTGAACAATCCGATACCGCTCTCGCAAACCGGACTATTTATTTTGAATTTGACAGTGCAAATCTGACCGATGAGTCTTTAAATTTTCTGGAGGTCCATGGTAACTTCATCGCCGACAATGGAAATGTTCATGTACGTCTCGAAGGTCATGCCGATGAACGCGGCAGTCGTGAGTATAATATTGGTCTGGGCGACAGGCGGGCACAATCGGTGCGACGAGTATTGTTAGTCCAGGGCGCCTCGTCGGATCAAATCGAAACCGTCAGCTACGGTGAAGAACAACCAGCAGTAATGGGACATACAGAAGATGCCTGGGCGAAAAATCGTCGTGTTGAACTTATCTATACCGTGAACTAATTATGAAAATTCTTCCTGTTGGCAGACTTGCCTTATTGATAGCCCTGTTCAGTCTCAGCCTGGCGACATCGCCCGCCTCGCTGGCGCAGGCATTAACACCCGATCAATTGACCAAACGGGTTGAGGAAACCAGCCGCGCCCTGAAAGATATCCAGACGGATATGAAAAGATTGAACACGCAAATGGATAATCGCGCCATGCTGGATTTATTGCAACGTGTGGATGAACTGGCTGACGAGATTAGCCAACTGCGTGGCGATCTTGAATTGCAGGCGAGCGATCTGGAAGGAATTAAGAAAAGGCAGCGTGAATTATATCTCGATATCGATCGGCGAATGCGCGATCTGGAAGATCGATCAACAGGGCAGTCATCGACCCTGGCTCCGGTCGTGGTTCCTGGCGCCGGTAGTTCCTCGACAACCTCCGCTGGTGCGGCGACAGGCGGTTCTACCTCGACTTCCACTGGTTCTACTCCAACAGTACCAACAGCGGCAGCGAGCGCCACGGTTGCCGAAGAAAAGGCCGCTTACCAGCTCGCCTTCAACAGTTTAAAGGAAGGTCGATACAAGAAAGCAAAACAGCAGTTTAGTAAGTTTTTGAAAGACTATCCTGGAAGTATTTATGCCGGAAACGCGCAGTACTGGTTAGGCGAGGCCAATTATGTAACGCGTAATTTCACCCAGGCAGTGAAAGAGTTTAACCAGGTGCTTAAACTATATCCGGCCAGTTCCAAGATTCCGGATGCAATGCTCAAGCTGGGCTATACCCACTATGAATTGAAACAATATAGCCAGGCCAAGGCGGTGTTACAGGAACTGCGTAAACTTCATCCTAACTCGACCGCGGCTCGCCTCGCAGGCAAGCGTCTGGACCGAATGAGAAAAGAGGGAGCCTAGCCCGCGTTTTTCACCACCAAATTTGCTTGAAATCGATCCGAGGATCGGTATCATTCCCATTCCTTTCCTGGGGGCGTTAGCTCAGTTGGTAGAGCATCTGACTTTTAATCAGGTGGTCGAGCGTTCGAATCGCTCACGCCCCACCATTTTCTTCCTTTAAATCAATTGGTTATGAGTCTTCTCGAGTCAGTCGATATTGAGAATTCATGAAATTATGAAGATTCCATGAAGAAAAATCACTAAGTTATTGGTTTTTCCAGCCCTGCAAGTTGCCAGGCATCCTTCGCTCACCTTAAAAATTTAGACCCTCCTGTGTTCATACTGCTGTTTGAGGCTGGTCGATAGCAGACCTTCATATCCCACAAGTCAACAGCACGATTGGG
>QNFD01000452.1 GCA_003645435.1 Gammaproteobacteria bacterium
CTGGTTTGCACCAAGATGAAGCTGTAATGGAATGCGCTGACGATCTTCAGTACCGCGAATCCTTTCACACATGAACTGTTCGGAAATATGTGCGGCTAGTTTTGATCCATGGGCATCGCTGATTATCTTAAGCATCATGTCCAGTGATGACTGTCCACCGGCGCAGGTGATTCGATCTCGATCTATCTGAAACAGGTCGTCGGTAAACCGTGCTTTTGGGAACTCTTCACGCATGCTCGCTATATTTTCCCAGTGAATTGTGCATTTATAGCCATCAAGCAAACCGGCCTGTGCCAGCAAATAACTGCCTGTGCAGACTGCCCCGATAGTGATATTGCGACTGGCAATTTTTCGTAGCGCAAACTTCATCGGCCGGGTCCAGCTATCGGCAATTTCGACACCGCCACAAACGAAAAAATACGACATTTCACCGGCTTTATCGATGCTGCCATGCGGTGTTATTTCAAGCCCGTTACTGGCTTTTACCGGCATACCGTCGAGGGTATAAATGCTCCAGCTATAGAGTGTTTTCTGAGCCGCTCGATTTGCCATGCGCAATGGTTCGACCGCAGAGGTAAACGCGATCATCGAATAATTCGGAACCAGCAGGAATCCGAAATGAGTCGGCTTCACTTCGGCTTTTTCTTCACTCATAGGCAAGCAACAGCGCTATAACATAGTTTTAGGGGTTTTGATCAATAAATGACCAATAACACGCAAAATACTAGTCTTTAATTTGGGCTATTGCACGGTTTTTATACTGACACGGAGAATTGATCCGGATGCCAGGTCGCTCATATCGGGGCTTTAGACCATAGAATCAGGCATTGAATCCTTGCGTTGTTTTATAAAGTCGAGTAACGCTTCATCGATCGCGGGGTCAATAGGCGGTGCCTGGTACTCGGCGAGCTGTTTTTTCCAATAAGCATTAGCACGCTGCGAATGATCGAGCCTGCCGTCTAATTCCCATTGCTCGAAACTGTTATTATCGGTGATTGGGGAGCGATAAAATGCCGTTTTGAAATTGTTTTGGGTGTGATTGCAACCGAGGAAATGAACCCCTGGCCCGACCTCGCGTATCGCCTCCATCGCCTGCCCGTTTTCGGACATGTCTACACCGTTTAGCATGATTTCTATCATCGCGGTCTGGTCCACATCCATGACGAATTTTTCATAGCCCATGGATAATCCGCCTTCCATCCAGCCGGCCGCGTGCAGCATGAAATTGACCCCGGCGAGTGCAGCCGGTAACAGGGTGTTAACCGCTTCGGAAGCGGCCTGCGCGTCCGGCAGCTTGGAACCACAGAGTCCGCCACCCGACCGAAATGGAACGCCGAGGCGGCGCGCCAGTGCCGCCATGATGTAAAGTACCAGGGCGGGTTCGGGGGTGCCAAATGTCGGGGCGCCCGATTGCATCGACATGGAACTCGCGAAGCTGCCCATAATAACCGGTGCGCCCGGATTGACCAGCTGTACAAATGTGAGCCCGGCGAGGGCTTCGGCTAACGACTGTGCCGCGGTGCCTGCGACGGTTACCGGTGACATCGCACCAGCGAGGATAAACGGAGTGATGATGCAGGCCTGGTCGTTTTCGGCGTAAACCTTGGCCGCGCCAAGCATGGTGTCGTCGAAGGTCATTGGTGAGTTGGCGTTGATCAGGCTGGTCGCATAGGCTCGCGGCCGCCCGGTTTCCGGATTAATATAATTATCGCCGGCGATGATCTTAATCATCTCAACCGTGTCCTGCGCACGTTCAGGCGCGGTGACAGAACCCATGAATCCCTTGTCGGAATACTTGATGTGCGAATACACCATGTCGAGGTGACGTTTATTCACCGGGATGTCGACGGGTTCACAGATGGTGCCGCCAGACAAATGCATAGTTGGCGAGCTATAGGCCAACTTGACAAAATTCTGGAAATCTTCGAGCGTGGCGTAACGACGGCCCTTGTCCAGATCGAAAACAAAAGGGCTGCCGTAGGCGGGTACGAATGCAGTATTTTTACCGCCTATTCGCACATTACGTTCTGGATTACGCGCATGATGCGTATATTCGGCGGGTGCCGACGCCTGGATGATCGAGCGGCACAGGCCACGCGGGAAACGTACGCGCTCCCCGTCAATATGCGCACCGCCCTTTTTCAGAATATCGAGCGCCTCGGGCATGTCGCGAAAATCGATGCCGATTTCCTCGAGAATAGTGTCCGCGTTATTTTCGATGGTCTGGAGTCCCTCTTCATCAAGCACTTCGAAATAGGGGATCTTGCGTGTGATATAAGGTTTGCTGGGGGTAACAACGGCAACACCGGCACGACGGGCCTCACGTCCGCCACGCCCTCTGCGCCCGCGACCCTGTTTATTGGCTTCACTCATTTTCGACTCCAAAATCCGCCGGTGTCTGACAGGCACTGGTTGGTTCAAATCAACAGTTAAGTATGGTTTTAGTACTCAAATGAGGCTGCTCCATGCGCGACTTCGAGCTGTTCGCCAGCGTCATAGCCAGTGGCTTCGCGGTTAGATTTGAGTTGTCCCGTTCAGGGAATAGGATAGAATGCTGGCGGGATAAGCGCCTGAAAATTACTATAAATGGCGCCTGGAGGCCCTGTTATTCCGGTACAAACTGAAAACATAGGTATTCTTCTTATCGATGGTTATCCGTTGATACCATTTAGCTGCGTGGTGGATTCGATGCGTACCGCGAATCGATTATCAGAAAAAACGCTTTTTGGGTGGGAATTTTATGCGCCCGATAGCGAGCCGGTTACCGCCAGTTGCGGGATAACCGTGCCGACGCGTCCGCTAAGCGAAGCCAGGGACCTGGAAACCCTGGTTATCTGTGCCCCCAATACCGCCCAGCATTTCGATGATACCGCCACCCTGAAATTTCTCCGGAGGCTTGACAGGCAGGGAGTAAATCTCGGTAGTGTCAGTTCGGGTAGTTTTGTTCTGGCCAGGGC
>QNFD01000453.1 GCA_003645435.1 Gammaproteobacteria bacterium
GACACGCAGGCGAAACTGACAGCGGCCAGAAACGATGCTCGTCAGCAAGACCTGAAAATAGCCGGGCTGGTCGCCGACCTCGATGCAGCGAAACGCGTTGCGTCGAATCCGTCGTCGCCGAAGGTTGTTGAGCTTGAGAGACAACTGGCCAGTGTCACAGCGCAACTCGGGCAAAGTCAGACAAACATTCTTAACCTGGAACGCGATCGGAGTACCGCCAATTCCGCACTTGCCCTGCAGCTGGCCGGCGGTCAGGCAACTCAACTGGAATTACGCGAGTTACTCGCGAGAACAGAGCTTTCTGAGCAGGAAGTCGACTCACTGACTGTGCAGTTGGCACAAGCCCAGAATCGGCTTATCCATTCCGATAAAGAGATCCGGGATCTGCAACTCGCGTTTCGTGAGCAGTCGGATCAGGTCGCTGCACAAAGAGAGCGCATGCTCGTGACGCGCGATCGTTCAGACTCTGACGCTGCGGCCTATATTGCCGGGCAAGAAGC
The DNA here is from genome assembly GCA_003645435.1 of Gammaproteobacteria bacterium. The sequence goes on from QNFD01000453.1 coordinate 501, forward strand.
AGAACTGGCATCCAGAGCTGCTCGTATCACCAGTCTTGAAGCACAATTGAACAGCGTGAAAACCCGGCTCGACAGCTCGCAAAGCACAGCGGTGGCAGACAGTCTGCAACAGGAAATGTCTGTATTGCAGGCGCGTTACGATACCGACGTAGCCGCGTTACAGCAGGATCAGGGTCGCCTCGCGCAGAATTACTCTGCTGACAAGCAACAGCTGAATGTGTTGTATGCACAGTCAAAGCAGCGCCTGGCAGACAAAGATCGTGACTTAAGTGCGCGCAAACGTGAAATTGACGTGCTCTCTGTCGAGTCAGAAAGACTGAGAGCGCGTGTCGAGCAACTGGAATCGCAGCAAAACGCACAAGCACAGCAGTCCGACCTGAGCAACGCTCGCATGCAGGCAAGCCTGGCGATGGCAAGGCAGAAAGCGGTCAACCTGCGCAGCGCACTGGAAAATGCCAATACGGAAAAGTCCGCGCTGGAATCCAGATTGCTGAGAGATCAGATCGAACTTCAGGAGCGAATGGCGACTACCAGCACGGTGAACGAATCTGAACTCGAATTGCTGCGTGCAGAAGTCACTGCCGCAGAAAGCACCATTAATCTGCAAAACCTGCGAATTACCGCCCTGGAAAAGCAGGCGGATGAGGGTGTTGCCAGCCTGGCCGCACTTAAGGATGAAGCAGGTGAGATAGAAACAGTGTCGATCGAGATGCCGCAAGCCCTTTCGGCCCTGCGCATGGCGCAATCGATGGAAGAAGAGCCAAATCTCGGGCGCTATCACGCGTTGCTGATCGCGAACGAGGAATACGTCAATATGCCGCGATTGACCACGCCGATTCGCGACGTCCGCGACATCGAGAAATTATTGGTCACCCGGTACAACTTTGAAGTGCAGGTGCTTACCAACGCCACTGACGACATGATCATGCGTGCGCTGCATGACTATGCCAATACGCTGACAGGCGAAGATAACCTGATGATCTACTACGCAGGTCGCGGCAGCACACCGGACGGTCCGCCGGATCGCGCTTACTGGTTAGGCGTCGATGCCGATCCTGACCTGCGCAATACCTGGTTGTTGTCGGAGCACATCAGCGACAAGATCAAGCAGATCGATGCACAACGGATCCTGGTCGTTACCGACTCATGTTTTTCACGACGCCGCGTGCAACCCAAATCAGCGGCACTCGGTCGAGGCGTGGATCCCAACATATTTAAACAATTGGCCAGCTTGAAATCGCGGGTTGTGCTAACGTCAGGAGCGAATGTGCCAGTGAGTGACGAGAGCGGCGATCGCACACATTCTTTGTTCGCAAAATATTTTATGGAAATTTTGCGGCAAAACGAAAATGTACTTAGCGGCGAAATGCTTTCTTATGAATTAGGCTCGCGTGTTCGCTCACAGGTAGAAAGCCCGGATCGCGTAACGCCGTCATATACATCACTGCAGGATGCCGGACACAGGGGTGGCGACTTCTTTTTTGTTCCCGTGCAGAAACCGTTGATGGTTGCGCGAGCATCAAACGGCCAGGACAGCGTATAAAAAATAGCAGTAGTTGATCGCGGGGTTGCAGATAAGCAGGCCCGGAAACAAAAACATTGCAGTACTTGCGACACAATCGAACAAGTAACTGACAAGAATAATAATCAGAAAATCAGGGGTGTAGGGGCAATGAAAACAATAACGGAAGGCCGTTTCGTATTGGGTCTTTGCTGCGCGATGTTCGCAACGCAGGCGTATTCTCAAAACCTGGCGGACTTCGTCAATGATCCGGCCAACGGCGCTACAGATATACAAGTGCAGACAGGTAACGCAGTGCAGAGAGCTTGCGCGATGCTTGCCGGCCAGGGCGGATTTACATTGCCAGGCGAAGCAGGCGACCTGTTCCTGCGCTGTAATGAAATGGTACAGACCGCGGTCGCACTACAGACGGATCCTACCGGCAATCGACCGCCACGCGATCTCGGCCTCGATGGCCCGGGGCTCCTTTCAGCAGTACAAAACGTCGCCGGTGAAGAGCTGTTCAGCCAGGGCACGATGTCTACGCGAGTGACCAATGCGCAATTCTCTAATATTGCAGGCAGGCTGAATGCATTACGCCTGGGCGGTACCAGCGCAGGTGCCGGTGGTCGGGTCGCTTACTCGGACCCCTACGGCAATCCCGACAGGAGCTCACCAACCTACAATCAGGTTTCACTGAGTGGCGGTGGCGCAGCAGGCGATTATGAAGTCGCTGGCAGTCGACTCGGCTGGTTTATTGAAGGTAGTTACAATACCGGTGACCGTGACCAGACGGACGCTGAGAACGCGTTTGATTTCGACTCCACCAGCGTCACGCTTGGCCTGGACTACATGCTTAACTCCGGTGTCATCGGTGTATCATTTGGCACCGACAGCTACGCGGCAGAGTTCGCCGTTAATACTAATGTTAATGGCGGCGGTGTCGATGTTGAC
>QNFD01000454.1 GCA_003645435.1 Gammaproteobacteria bacterium
ATGCTGACCTGGTACTACTCGGCATCGTTGGCCTCGAAGATCCGCCGCGCGATGGCGTAAAATCAGCTGTAGACAGGTGCCACAGCGCTGGCATTTCAATTGTCATGGTGACCGGTGATCACCTTGCAACAGCCCGTAATATTGCAGGCGAAACCGGCATCGTTGGTAGCACGTGCGATCCAGGCAGATTTATCAACGGCACTGATCTTGATGGCCTGCTCGAGCTTCAGGATACTGATAGTCTGCTTTCAGCACGAGTATTTTCTCGAGCTACACCAGAGCAAAAACTGAATTTGATCGACTTCTATCAGAAACAGGGATACGTCGTCGCTATGACGGGTGACGGTGTCAACGATGCACCCGCACTGAAGAAAGCCGATATTGGTATTGCGATGGGAATTCGTGGTACCGAGGTGGCCAAAGAGGCGGCGCACATGGTGCTACAGGATGACGAACTTGGAACCATCGTCGAGGCGGTAGCCCAGGGAAGGACCATTTATGAAAATATTCGGAAGTTCGTTGTTTACCTGATGTCCTGTAATATCAGTGAATTACTGGTGGTCAGCCTCGCAACGATCGCCGGTGCACCATTGCCCTTGCTGCCATTACAGATACTATTTTTAAACCTCGTTACTGATGTCTTTCCCGCCCTGGCACTCGGTGTCGGCGAAGGATCGCCCGCGTTGATGAAACGCAAACCACGACCAGCGAATGAATCGGTATTGACTCGTCCTCTATGGATACGTATTGGATTGCAAGGCAGCGTTATTTCTCTTACCGTGCTGTCGGCGATGGCTATTGCGGTATTTTATTTACAGTTTGATGCCGATCGAGCGGTGACGGTATCGTTTTGTACGCTGGCATTCGCCCAACTGTGGCATGTATTTAATATGCGCGACAATATTTCAGCGATCGTCAGCAATGAAATTACCAGAAACATCTGGGTCTGGATCGCTCTCGTATTCTGTGTTGGATTGATACTAAGCGCGATCTACTCACCACTGGCGAGTGAATTACTGAAGCTGACCGACCCGGGAATCGAGGGCTGGCTCGTCATAGTGCCTATGAGCCTGATACCACTACTATTAGGCCCACTGGTACGCCAAATTGCCGAGCGCAAACTAGACGCCAGGTGATTCCAGCAACAGATTCGGGATAGTAGCTCGTTATTTCAGAAAGGCCTTGTTCGAAGACAACTAAGCCTTCCTTGATGTGTATCAATACTAAGCTAGTTTTGCTTCTATATACTGCAAGTAGAAATTATTTTACGAGGGAAATATTATGCCAAATACATGGGTTCTGGTAGCCGATAGCAGCCGTGCACGTATCTTTTCGGCCGATTCGCTGACTTCTCCATTGACCGAATTTCGCACCCTGGTTCATCCTGAAGGCAGGCAACATGAGCAGGATATAACTTCTGATCTTCCTGGCAGTCAGGCTGGCCAGGATGGACGCCATCATGCGGTTAGCAGTGAAACAGATCCGAAGAAGACTGAAGCGATAAATTTTGCAAAAACAATTTCAGATTATCTGGAAGAATCCATTAATAAACATTCCTACACTCGCCTCGTCGTCGTCGCCGCGCCCGCCTTCCTCGGCCTGTTACGTGAGCATATGAGACCGGAATCATCAAAACGGGTCACATTGGAATTGAATAAAGACCTGACCCAGCATAGTACGGATGATATCCGCCAACACCTGCCCCAGAGATTACCCGATAAGGCCAGCTAAGCTTAGGGGATTTGGTAGTTTTGACAGTACTGATGATTGCTGGGTTCACCCTGGAACTACCAGCCCTCTTCCCCGATTAAGGGCACGAAACGGACATATTCCAGGTTCTCGGATCTAAACTCGGAATCCGATACACGCGTAACCCGCAGCAACTCCTGACTGTACATGTCAGTGCCGACCGGGATTACCAGACGCCCCCCTGGCTTCAATTGATTCTTCAGTGACTCGGGTACTTCCGGCCCTCCGGCGGTGACCACGATGGCGTCATAGGGCGCCTGTTGCGGCCAGCCGAGGGTACCGTCACCCTGGATAACGTGAACATTGTCGTAGCCGATCTCGGCCAGGATAGTTTCCGCTTTCAGGGCCAGCTGAGCGATACGCTCGATAGTGTAGACCTGGCCCGCAATCTCGGCCAGTACCGCTGCCGCATATCCCGAACCCGTGCCAATCTCAAGCACTTTTTCACCACCGTACAGGCACAGCGCGTCTACCATCAATGCAACAATATAGGGTTGTGAAATAGTCTGGCCCTCGCCTATCGATAAAGGCCCGTCAGCGTAGGCTAAATCGCGCAGACGCTCTGGCACGAATAGCTCACGAGGCACGCGGCGCATCGCATCCAGCACCAGTTTTGATCCCACGCCGCGTGATGCGACCTGCTGTTCAACCATTCTCGCGCGAGCTTGTGCACTATTGTCCAATTTGAACTCTCTCCACAATAAATATTGTATTGTTAAGTTACCAGAAAATGGCCTGGGGCTCGTTGACGCAGATCAAGGATTTACCGGTATCAGTATCACTGCAGATCCGTGAACATTTCATAAATCTCGACTCCTTTGAAGATGATTTTTCGATGCGTCCTTAAGCAGGTTGATTTCTGTCAATTAATCTTTATTCCTGCCCCTGCTCAGGTAGACTTACGGCTTTATTTTCTCGTGTCCATGCCATGCAATCAGTCAACGGTACCCTCAGTCATTTCGCTAATCCAGCCGCCGTTTCCGGTGGGTCTTATCCCGAGCATTTGAAGGCAATCGCCAGTCTGGAGAAGTCCCATGCGGCAATCGAGGTAATTTCTGAATGGCCTGGTTACGCTGCTACCCCACTCTACTCGCTCGATCAGCTGGAGCAGGATATTGGCGTTGCGAAGATCTGGTACAAGGATGAATCTCAACGCTTTCATTTGAAAAGTTTCAAGGCGCTCGGTGGAGCCTATGCGGTGGC
>QNFD01000455.1 GCA_003645435.1 Gammaproteobacteria bacterium
AGCGTCCAGGTGGTACAGGACGCGTCACCCGGACCGGGTTCTGCCAAAAGAAGCGGTCGTACCATAAGGGTGACTCGATAGGAATACGCGGTTCCTTGAGATAGACGCGATAAACGTCGATAAATAAATGCGGGAAGAAGACCCGCGACCAGAAACCGAAGGGCGGAACAGATCGGAACTGGACGAAGTTGGAAAGGCCTAGGAGGATCTGCAGTCCACCACAAGCGGAGTTCCTACACTTCTACGACGAGGGAGACGCAAGTCTCCCTCGTTTTTTTTGGTCTCGAAAAAGTGATTCAAAACCCTTCATAAGATTCCGATTAAAATCCTGCACTCATTTGATGTTTAATTCATACTACAATTACTTATGGGTATTACGAAATAGAACCGATCGCTTTACGGTCAATACATCGAGAAGTTAATTTAATAAAAACCGGCAACAGGGACGAAAGCTTGAAAGATCCGATCATCCGCATCCGCAACCTTTATTATCGACGCGGTACCAAGGTTATCCTTAATGATGTCAGTATGGATATCAAGCGCGGCAGTATCGTGGCCATCATGGGCCCAAGCGGTGTCGGAAAAACAACCATCCTGCGCTTAATATCCGGTCAATTGCATCCCAACAAGGGTAATGTTGAAGTCAATGGTAAATTGATTTCCAGCCTTTCCCGACATGAACTATACGAATGCAGGAAAGAAATTGGTGTGCTGCTGCAAGACGGGGCATTGTTTACCGATCTGACCGTATTTGAGAATGTTGCCGCACCTCTGCGGGAACATACCGACTTGTCTGAAGATGAAATACGGACTCGCGTTACCGACAAGCTGAACTCGGTGGGTCTGACTAACATCGGTGACCTGATGCCGCACAGCCTGTCAGGGGGGATGGCCCGGCGGGTCGCGCTGGCACGCGCTGTCATAATGAATCCAAAAATTGTACTGTTTGACGAACCCATGACCGGGTTGGATCCGATTGCAATGTCCACGGTGGGCCGCCTGATACGGGAGACCAACGATCAGCTGGGTTTGACCAGTATTATCGTGACCCACAATGTTGCGCAAATGAAAAAACTGGTCGATTACTGCTTCATTCTCGCCTCTGCAAAATTAATTGCGGAAGGAAGCCCCCAGGCTTTAATACATAGCAGTGATCCTTCCGTTGATCAGTTCATGAACGGCCGGGTTGAAGGCCCTTTATCCTTCGAACTCCAGGACAACGCAGTCACTGCAAGCGCCCACCGACCCTGACATGACCAAAGACCGAAGCAAAAGAAGAAAACTGCTGGCACCCATTGCCGAAACCGGCCATTGCGCTGTTTTCCTGGTACGTATGCTCGGCAGCATCCGCTTTGAGCGGGAATTATTGACAAGCACTTTACAGCAGATCTACCTGATCGGCGCCCGTTCACTGGTCATCATTATGATCTGCGGCTTTTTCGTCGGTATGGTGTTGTCCCTGCAGGCCATTAACGCATTACAACAGTTTGGAGCCTCCGACCAGGTCAGCCTGTTAGTGGGTAAGTCACTGTTCAGGGAACTCGGTCCGGTATTGACCGCCTTGCTGTTCGCCGGTCGTGCAGGCACCTCGGTCGCGGCCGAGATCGGCCTGATGAAAGCCACCAGCCAGATTGAAGCCATGCAACTGATGGCTATCGACCCGGTCAAACGCATCGCCCTGCCGCGCTTCCTTGCCGGCCTGATATCGCTGCCATTGTTAACCGCGATGTTTAATGCCTTCGCCATCATGGGTGCGGTGGTGTTTTCCATTGGCGTGATGGGTCTTGATCCGGGTATTTTCTGGAGCAAGCTGCAGTCGGGAATTTATTTTGGCAAAGACTTTCTGGGTGGGGTCTGGAAGAGCATGATGTTCGGCGGCATCGTCAGTCTGATTGCGGTTTATTTCGGCTATTATGCAAAGCCTACCGGCGAAGGCGTTGGCACAGCTACTACCCGGACCGTTGTATTGAGTTCGGTGCTGATACTGATATTTGATTTTATTATGACGTCGTTTTTTATCTAAACGGGAATTACCATGCGTGCAAATTACAAGGTAGAACTGACTTCGGGTATTTTCTTGCTATTGGGCATAGCCGCCATGCTTTGGCTTGCCACCGAGGCAACGGACTATGGCATGCAGGTTGGCGATGATACTTACCAGGTTAAAGCCCGCTTCTCGAATGTTGCTGATCTGAAAACCCGCGCACCGGTAAAAATCGGTGGTGTGACAGTGGGTCTGGTTGAGAAAATCAGCCTTGACCCGGTTACATTCGACGCCATGGTTGAAATGCAGATTGACCGGCGGTTTTCCGAGATCCCGACCGATACTGGTGCATCGATCCTGACCAGCGGCATGCTGGGCGACCGCTACGTCGGTCTGGACCCGGGCGGTGCCATGGAAGCGCTGAGTGACGGCGACGAAATTTTCGTAACGCAGTCTGCCGTAGTGCTGGAAACACTGATCAGCAAATACTTGTTTAACAGTGACAAAGAGAAAAAATAGTGAATACCCTCGTCCGGATATTGTTTTTGGTCTTTGCCTGTTCATCAGGCAATCTTTTCGGTGACCACATACCGGGAGAGGACCCGGTTTCGCTGGTAGAAGATACCACCGAACATATTTTTGCCGATGTAGCTAAAAACCTGGATGAATACACCGCCAACCCGGAGACCTTACGAACACTGGTCAATAGAAATCTGATGCCATTGCTGGATGTAGATTATGCCGCCCGTCTTGTATTGGGGCGTGCTGGACGGGGCATTCCAAAAGAAAAAATTGACGAATTCACAACCTGTATGAGCACCCTGCTGGTCAACCGTTACTCCAAGGGCTTGTTGTATTTCGGTGGCGAGACCAAGCTGTGGGTTCTGCCCCAACGCGGGGAACTGAATGAAAAACTCACGCGGGTGCGTACGCGTGTAACACTGCCCAATGGCAAGCAG
>QNFD01000456.1 GCA_003645435.1 Gammaproteobacteria bacterium
GGAGGGCTCAGCGCCAGTGAACTCAGCAAGGGCCTGTTATCCAGCGAAGCGGCCATCACGCGTCGCCTGATCGAGATGACATTGAATGCCTACTGCTACCAGGCCAGCGGTGTGCAGGCAAGCGCTAGCGAAGACCGGGGCAGGGCGCGGCAGTTACTGGAGTTACGTCAACGCGCACAGCTGCAATTGCAGATCGAAGAAAATAATCTCGATTTTCAACTTCAGCTTGAAGACGTGCTAATATCATTAAAACAAATACTTACACGGAGATTGATCTGATGGGAGCCCCTGGCAGTCAAGGTATCCTTTCCCTCAACATCAAGGACAAGAGCGCGCTCTACGCAGCTTACATGCCTTATGTTAAAAACGGTGGATTGTTCATCCCGACCAGCAAGACATACACGCTCGGCGACGAGGTATTCATGCTGCTGAGCCTGATGGATGACAAGGAGCGCCTGCCGGTCGCGGGCAAGATCATCTGGGTAACCCCGCAGGGTGCGCAAAACAACAAGTCCGCCGGTATCGGTGTGCAGTTTAGCTCACAGGACAATGGCACTACCCGCAACAAGATCGAAGGTTTCCTCGCCGGCGCCTTGCAGGCCGATCGCCCGACGCACACCATGTAGCCAACCCTCCCGCAGGGAAGCACGATGTTTTTTGATTCACACTGCCACCTGGATCGGATCGATCTCGGTGAATTCGACAATGATTTCGATCTGTTACTGCAAACCATCGCGCAGGCCGGGGTTACGCGTATGCTGTGTATCGGCGTCGATCTCGAGTCATTCGACACAATGCATCGGCAAATGCAGCCTTACGATCAGGTTTTCTGTAGTGTCGGCGTGCATCCGGATTACGAAAATACGACCGAGCCCAGCGTCGAAAGACTGTGTGAACTTGCCCAATACGACAAGGTAGTCGCCATCGGCGAAACCGGTCTCGACTATTTCCACCAGTCCGGCGACCTCGACTGGCAGCGCAACCGTTTCGTCACCCATATCGAAGCCGCGCGTGAATGCGGATTGCCGCTGATCATTCATACGCGCGATGCTCGCGAGGATACGATCGAGTTACTGCGCCAGCACGGAGCCGATCAGGTCGGTGGAGTATTGCACTGCTTCACCGAGGGCTGGGAAATGGCGCGCGCCGCGATCGAACTGGGGTTTTACATATCCATTTCGGGAATAGTCACGTTTCAGCAGGCGCAAAATGTGCGCGATATGGCGCAACAAATACCACTCGAGCGATTGCTGATCGAAACCGATGCACCCTGGCTCTCCCCGGCGCCACACCGGGGCAAAACCAATCACCCGGGCCGCGTCGGGCTGGTCGCCGAAAAACTCGCCGAAATTCGTGATGAATCACTGCAAACACTCGCCAGCGCCACCTACCAGAATGCAAACCGCCTGTTTGGGCTATCCTGAACGCTAATCCAGATATTTCGCGATTTACCGCCGCGGGCTAGTCTCGTAGGCACGCCAGGGCCGACAGTCAAGTTCGTTACACGCCTGTTTCACAACCTTCCGCTGCGCGATGGCAGCCTGGCGGAACCCGAAAGCGAGCGGGCGACTATTTTTCGCAGTGGCAGAGACTCGGGATATTCCCTCTTGCGCGAGGCTGAAAGCTTCGATGTACTCGTTCATTGTCTCGTTTGGTGAAAAATGTTATCGCATCATTTTCTTTGATCAAATTCCCTGCGTCCATAAAAATACCGCCGGGTTAGCTCGATTTGTCGCTCGATCGATGGCTCGCATCGAGTTGCAGAACTGTCCCTGCGTCGATACCGTGCAAGCGGTTACCTGCCCGATCCTGTCGCGCTGTTTCACCAAAAACATGCCGGTAGGCACGAGAAAAACTCGCCAGTGAATTAAAACCGCTTGCCAGGCTTACTTCGCGGAAACTGAGTCGCGAGTACAGCACTAACTCGCGGGCCAGATTGAGTCTTCGCTGCAGGTAGTAGCGCATGGTGGTTTGACCAATTTCACGCTTGAAACTACGCTCCATCTGACGGCGTGGCATGCCGCTTTGCTCTGCTAGCTCTTCCGCCGTTAGTGGCGATTCGATGTTGTTCTCCATCAATTCGATGATCCGAGCCAGGCGAGGATCTATTCGTGCCCAACGATGATCGAGTGCGGCACGTTGATCACCGGTTGCCGGACGAATGTGATCGTGAACAAAATCCTGCGCAACCTGCAACGCCAGCTCTTCCCCAAAATCACGGGCAATCAGGGTCAACATTAAATCCAGAATCGCCGCACCGCCGGCGCAGGTAAATCGCTTCTCTGATACCGTAAACAATCTCTCACTGACCGCACAAGCAGGAAACTCCTCGGCAAACATCGATACTGCCTGCCAATGTAAAGTGACGTCTAAATGGTTAAGCAGGCCCGCTTTAGCCAGCAAAAAAGCGCCACTATCAACGCAACCGATGCGTACACCCCTGTCGTTTAACTGGTGAAGGCGTTGAAACAGGCGTGGCGAGTATGCCTGCTGTGGCTCGTAACCGACAATCACCGCTAGCGTGTCAATATTGTCGAGCTGGTTGAATACACACTCCGGTGATATTGACATGCCGTTGGACGCGACAGCGGGTTCACCGTCGAGCGTCGCAATGTGCCAGCTATAGCGTATATGTCGGCTGTATTTATTTGCCACGCGCAGCGCTTCCGTAGCAAGCATGAGCACATACATCGGAAATTGCGGAACCAGTAAGAGACCGAACCGATGGGTTGAGTTTTGCCTGCGCGTCATAGTTGCAATAATCTTTCTTCGTAAAATGTTAATTGAGAGTAAATTTATGTTAAATATTGCTTGCTATCATTTTGTATCATTTAACACTAATTTGAAATTTCAATATTAACTCTCCCGTACCAGCGGCTATCGGACAAACATTCCATGAAAACCCAGCAAGCAGACTTCGTGATCGTCGGCGGTGGCAC
>QNFD01000457.1 GCA_003645435.1 Gammaproteobacteria bacterium
ATCAGTTCGGGGATTCCGATCTATGCGCTGTCACGTCATGAGTCGACCAATCGTAAGGTCAACTTGTACCGTGGTGTATTCCCGATTTACTTCCCGACCATCCATACCAATCACGCCGAAGCTAACCAGGAAGCGATAGACTTGATGAAAAAACAAAAGGCTGTCGAAGACGGCGACCTGGTTATTATCACCAAGGGTGATTTGATGGGAACTGATGGTGGCACCAATGCAATGAAAATTGTCGAAGTCGGCAATATGGCAAAATTTGTCGGTTAATCTAGCCCGTATAATGCTCGGCTAAATACGATGCCAGTGGGCATAAAAAACCGGAAGCTTCAGGCAAGACGTAACGAGAAAACTGGTTGCAGTTGCTGGTTGTACAGGCAGCGGAATACGGGACAGGTACAGTATGGCTCTAAATCTTCGGCATTATTCATTTCATTATCAATAGTCTCTTCGACCTGGTTCAAAATTACCGCGGCGATGCTCAAATGGCGGGATTCCACCGCCTGAATCGTCATTAGTGCCTGGTTGACCGCACCAATCTGGTCTTTGACGACGATGATTACGGTGAGTTGCAGCGCGCTCGCCAGATCGGCATTCAGGCCGTTTTCGGCCAGTGGTGAATAAAACCCCCCGGCGCCCTCGACGATTAGCAGGTGATTGATGTCATCGAGAGAGCATGCCTCGATCAGGTCTGTCATTGCCAACTGTATTCCCTCCAGTTTTGCCGCCCTGGGCGGCGCCAGTGCAGCCCTGAATCGATAGGGCGCGATTCGTTCCATAGATTCACGTCCCTGGTTTGCGGCACGCAATTTAAGTGCATCCCCGGCTATCAACAGGGAGGATTCGCCGGTACTACAACCGGACTCTGCAGGTTTTCTGATTTCAAGGCCCGGCCCCTGGTCCTGGAGTTGCCGAATCAACTCACAGGCGATATAAGTTTTACCGATATCGGTGTCCGATCCGGTAATGAATAGTCCTCTCGAGGGTATCGTAATCATCGTAATATTTTGTGCAAGAAAGAGGCATACATCAAGCGATGATTGAAATGCTTTGCTTATCACAAAAAGTTAATTTTTTTGAGGCAGTCCTGAATGCTCTTGTTATAATCCCTGTCCGAATTAATTGGTTATTTTGCGGAATAGCAATGCAGGAAATTTCTGTTGGTCAGCGCTGGATTAGCGCTGCCGAATTACAACTGGGTATCGGCATGGTGGTCGAAGTCGAACACCGTACCGTGAGTATTATTTTCCCGGCTACTACCGAAACCCGTATCTATGCCCGTCAGGGTGCGCCCTTGTCTCGCGTACGCTTCGCGCCGGGCGACTGGATACAAAATCAGCAGGGTGACGATCTGAAAGTTGTCGAAATTGAGGAGCATGGCGGGCTGATACTTTATCAGTGTGAAGATACGGCGGGACAGAATATAAAGCTGGCCGAAGGTAAATTGAGCAATTACCTGCAGTTGAATCGTCCTGCGGAAAGACTTTTGAATGGCCAGATAGATCGCAACAAATGGTTCGCCCTGCGGTGTGACACGCGTGACGTCGCCAATCGATTGGCACAGTCGCCGGTTTATGGACTGGCTGGTTGTCGCACCAGTTTGCTGTCGCATCAGATGTATATAGCGCACGAGGTAGCGCGGCGTTACGCTCCCCGTGTATTACTGGCCGATGAGGTGGGGCTTGGCAAGACCATCGAGGCTGGCTTGATACTGCATCAACAATTGCTTACCGAGCGGGCAACAAGAGTGTTAATCGTCGTGCCCGAGAGCCTGGTTCACCAGTGGCTGGTCGAAATGTTGCGTCGCTTTAACTTAATGTTCAGCGTGTTCGACGAAGATCGTTGTAATGCAGTGCAAGAGAGCGATGATGAGATTTACGATGAAACTGAAAACCCGTTCCAGAGTGAGCAGCTAATTATATGCAGCTTATCTTTCCTGGTGGAGAATCAACAGCGAGCGAAACAGGCCTTCGAAGGCGACTGGGACTTGCTCGTAGTCGATGAAGCGCATCATTTAGCCTGGTCGGCGGATGAGGTGAGTATCGAATACCAGACGATTGAATCCCTGGCGATGAAAATCCCCGGTATATTGTTACTGACCGCGACCCCTGAACAACTGGGTAAGGAAAGCCATTTTGCTAGATTGAGGCTACTCGACCCAAATAGATTCTGTAACCTGGATACTTTTCTCGAGGAAGAGACGAATTATGGACCACTTGCAGATGTCGTAGACGCTTTGCAACAGGACGCCGGGATGAACCACGATCAGCTCCACCTGATTGGTGAAACCCTCGATGAAGGTGATAATCGCGAGTGGCTGGACCAGCTTGGAAGCGAGGATGCAGCGATTCGCGCCGCGGCGCAGCAGGAACTGATCGAGCATCTGCTCGACCGGCATGGAACCGGGCGCGTAATGTTTCGCAATACCCGACATGTGATTAAGGGATTTCCGCAACGAGAACTTCATGCTTATCCTCTGCCTGTGAGCGATGACTGGCAATCGCGGATTGACCAGCAAAGTGTTACTACAGAGTTGCTGTTAACACCAGAGCTAATCATTGGCAGTAATGATGATCTTGCCTGGGCTGATATTGATCCACGTGTCAACTGGCTTGGTGATTTTCTGCTGGAGAATAAAAAGAACAAGGTACTCGTGATAGCCGCCCATGCGAGAACCGCACTCGGGCTTGCCGACGCGGTTAAGTCTAATACCGGTATCCGGGCATCGGTGTTTCACGAGGGCATGACTCTGGTCGAGCGCGACCGTGCGGCCGCCTGGTTTGCCGACCACGAAGCCGGTGCGCAGGTTCTTTTCTGTTCTGAAATTGGTAGCGAGGGACGAAACTTCCAGTTTGCGCATCACCTGGTTTTATTCGACTTGCCGGTGAATCCGGATCTGCTTGAACAACGCATCGGCCGGCTTGATCGCAT
>QNFD01000458.1 GCA_003645435.1 Gammaproteobacteria bacterium
GAAGGCCCGAGTTGCCTGGTATTTTCACGACAGGGTTTGCCGCACCAGCCTCGTAGTCCCGAGCAAATCCAGGCAATTACAAGGGGTGGTTACATATTGAAAGATTGTGAGGGTACTCCCGACGCCATTTTAATTGCCACGGGATCCGAGGTTCAACTGGCAATGGCTGCCGTCGATTCCGAAGACCTGACCGGGAAAAAAATTCGCGTGGTTTCTATGCCGAGTACAACGGTTTTTGACAGTCAGGCCAAAGAGTATCGAGAATCAGTATTGCCCGCCTCGGTAACGGCGCGGGTGGCGGTGGAAGCCGCGGTGAAAGACGGTTGGTACAAGTACGTGGGACTAAGCGGGGCTATTGTCGGCATGAATGGTTTTGGTGAATCGGCCCCGGCTAAAGAACTGTTTGAATATTTTGGTTTCACCGTCGACAAGGTGGTCGAGGCGGTTAAATCTGTCGTTTAGGTCAGCCCGGGTTGTTTTAATATCAGGCTAATCATTTAATCATTTAATCATTTTGTTAATTTAATTTAGGAGAAACTTCGCATGACTATTCGAGTCGGTATCAATGGTTTTGGTCGTATAGGGCGCATGGTATTTCGTGCGGCGCAGGACTTTGACGACGTTGAGGTCGTCGGCATCAACGATTTACTAGATCCGGAATACCTTGCCTACATGTTAAAGCATGATTCGGTGCATGGACGCTTCAAGGGAGAAGTATCGATCGACGGTAATACCCTGGTAGTGAATGATAATCCTATTCGTCTCAGCGCGGAGCGCGACCCAGCCAACCTCAAGTGGGATGAGATTAATGTCGATGTGGTAATCGAGTCGACCGGCTTATTCCTCACCAAGGAAACGGCCCAAAAGCATATCGACGCCGGTGCTAAAAAAGTCATCATGTCGGCACCCTCCAAAGACGACACGCCTATGTTTGTATATGGTGTTAACGACGACAAGTATGCTGGTGAAGCGATTATCTCGAATGCCTCCTGCACCACCAACTGCCTGGCGCCGGTTGCCAAAGTTATTAATGATAATTTTGGTCTCAAGCGCGGGCTTATGACCACGGTTCACGCTGCTACTGCAACCCAGAAGACCGTAGATGGACCATCTATGAAGGACTGGCGCGGTGGTCGCGGTATTCTGGAAAATATTATTCCATCTTCAACGGGTGCGGCCAAGGCGGTAGGTGTTGTAATGCCTGAATTGAACGGGAAGTTGACCGGTATGTCGTTCAGAGTACCAACCTCGGATGTTTCGGTGATCGACCTGACCGTCGAGCTCGAGAAAAGCGCCAGTTACGAAGATATTTGTGACGCCATGAAGAAAGCCTCCGAAGGATCGATGAAAGGCGTGCTTGCTTATACCGAAGACAAGGTCGTATCGACGGATTTTCGCGGTGAGTCCTGTACCTCGACCTTCGATGCGGGAGCCGGTATTGCCCTCGACGACAGTTTTGTCAAGCTGGTTTCCTGGTACGACAATGAATGGGGATATTCCTGCAAGGTGGTCGAAATGGCCCGGGTTATCTCGCAGTAATCGAATTTTCGGCCGGCTACCCTCACCCTGGCCCTTTTATGCCCTCGGGTACTCCCAGAGGGAGAGGGAGTATGTAGTACCCTCTCACTCTTGGTGAGGACAGGGCTAGAGTAAGCTGCACAGACATTTGTCAGGGCAGCTCTTCGTTAATAAACCCTGGAATTAATCATGCGCGTAATAAAAATGAGTGATCTGGATCTTGCCGGCAAGAGGGTACTGATTCGGCAGGACCTCAATGTGCCGGTGAAGGATGGGGTCGTCACCAGCGATTTGCGTATCAGGGCTTCTCTGCCCACTATTCAACATTGTATCGATGCCGGTGCCCGGTTAATGATCATGTCGCATCTCGGGCGGCCGACCGAAGGTAGCCCTGAGGATATATACTCCTTGCGGCCGGTAGCCGATCACCTGTCCAGGCTGCTCGAAAAAGAAGTTCCGCTGGTTGCTGATTACCTGGACAATCCGACCGAATTGGCAAACGGCGATGTTGTATTGCTGGAAAATGTACGCTTCAATTCCGGTGAAAAAGCTGACGATGAAGCGCTATCGAGGCAATACGCCGACTTATGCGATATCTATGTCATGGATGCCTTTGGGACAGCCCACAGGGCGCAGGCGTCTACGCATGGTGTCGGTATGTTTGCACCGCTGGCCTGTGCGGGACCATTGCTGGCCGCCGAACTCGATGCGTTGGCGCGGGCCCTGGATAACCCGAAGCACCCGGTCGTCGCAATCGTTGGCGGCTCGAAGGTATCGACCAAATTGACGGTGCTTGATGCGTTGTTTGAAACTGTCGATCAATTAATACCCGGGGGCGGCATAGCCAATACCTTCATCGCCGCGGCGGGCTACAATGTCGGTAAATCGCTGGTAGAAACCGAGTTGATCCCAGAAGCGAAAAGATTGCTTTCGGTCGCTCACTCGGCGGGCAAGGATATACCAGTCCCAATTGACGTGGTTTGTGGCAAGGAATTTTCTGAACAGGCTGAAGCGACCGTGAAGCTGGTCGATGAAGTTGACGATGACGATATGATATTTGATATCGGCCCGCAGACAGCGGCTCAATTTGCCGAAATAATGCATAGCGCATCGACGATTGTCTGGAATGGTCCGGTCGGTGTATTCGAGTTTGACCAGTTCGGTGAAGGAACACGAACCCTGGCGCTGGCAATAGCATCTTCGCAGGCGTTTTCGATCGCCGGCGGAGGTGACACGCTGGCAGCGGTTGATAAATATGGTATTTCGGATCAAATATCGTATATTTCAACCGGTGGCGGGGCGTTCCTCGAATTTCTGGAAGGCAAACAGCTACCCGCAGTGGCAATGTTGGAAGCGAGGAGTCAAGGTCATGATAGCGGTAATGCGTAGAACCAAGATTGTCGCGACCCTGGGTCCGGC
>QNFD01000459.1 GCA_003645435.1 Gammaproteobacteria bacterium
ACACCATCGTCCGCCAGGGTAAAAAAGCCCTGATCGTAAGCGGCGTCCTTTATTTCCTTGGTGGTCGCGCCGTGGGCCAGCAAATCGTCCAGGTCAGAGTTCATTTTAAGAATTTCGAGTAAGGCAAGACGACCTTTATAGCCACTATGGTCACAGACCGTACAGCCCTTGGAGCGGTAAATTTTGTCCGGCTTTATGCCTTCGCGATTACTCAGCATACCCAGGTCCTTCTTATCCGGCTGGTAAGGTTCCTTGCAATAGGTACAGAGCTTTCTAATCAGGCGCTGGGCGAGTACACCGATAATATTACCAGCCATAATTTCTGGAATAATGCCGATATCGCGCAGCCTCGGTAACGCGCCGATGGCGGAATTGGTGTGCAATGTGGAATAGACCTGGTGACCGGTCATCGCCGCACGGAAAGCCATTTCTGCGGTTTCATGATCGCGTATCTCGCCGACCAGGATAACGTCCGGATCCTGCCGCATCAGGGACTTGATACCGCTGGCGAAATCCATACCCGCGGCCTCGTTAACCGACGTTTGCCGAATCAGCGGAAATGGGTATTCGACCGGGTCTTCGAGGGTCATGATATTAATCTGTTCCGTACTCAGATAATTAAGCAGGGAGTACAGGGTCGTGGTTTTACCACTACCCGTGGGCCCGGTGACCAGTATGATGCCCTCCGGTCGCGACATCATGATCTTCAGGGTACGTAGAGATTCATCCGGTAATTCGAGTTTCTCTAATGGAATGACACCTTTCTCACGGTCGAGTACACGCAGCACAATGTTTTCACCGTGAATAGTCGGCTGCGAGGCAACACGAAAATCGATTTGTCGACCGATGATGGTTCGCGATATTCGACCATCTTGCGGTGCGCGCGTCTCGGCAATATTCATATCCGCCATTACTTTTAATCTCACTGCTATGGCCGACCAGTAGGTTTTATGCAAACTGCGAATCTGGCGTAATACACCGTCAATTCGATAACGAATTCTCAAAAAACTTTCTTCGGGTTCAAAGTGTAAATCCGATGCGCCGCGTTTCACAGCGTCGGACAACATAACGTCGACCAGTCGAACCAGGGGTTGGCTGTATTCCTCGGTATCGCCCTGATAATTACTATAGTCGGCCTCGCCGGTTTCAATTTCCCGCAATATCCCGTCTATGGATAACTCGTATCCATAAAACTGGTCAACCGCGTTCGATATTTCGACTTCACCAGCAAGCACCGGTATTAACTCTATATGCTGTCCTATCTGGATGCGAATGCGATCGAGTGAAAACAGGTTAAAAGTATCTGACATCGCAATAGTCAGGGTACTGCGAACCGGGTCAAAATTGAGCGGAATTACCTTATGCTTTCGTGCCGTTTCCGAATTGATCATCTTGATCGCATCCGGATCGGGTACGACACGAGAAAGATCTACACTATCCTGCTCCAGCGCCTCGCCCAGGGCCGAACGCATAATGGCTTCCGTGGCAAAGCCAAGAGAAACCAGTATTTTACCGATAGGCTCGTGAACCTTTTTTTGTTCGGTTAGCGCAATATTCAACTGATCTTTGGTAATTACACCTTCATCGATCAGTATCTCACCCAGGCGCCGTGGCTTTTTTTCAGCGTTCATTTTTGAGTTAACATCTCCAGTCGTTGATCGACTACATCCCTGTTAAAAGTAGCCAGGCCATTGTTAAAATTGTCGAGGGCCCGTTGGTAATACGAAATAGCTACCCTGGGTTGGTTAATATGTTCGAGACTCACTGCTAGATTGTAGGCGTAATTTGGATCACCTGGATTATTTTCGAACGCGGTAAAATACTGCCCCTGTGCTTCCGACCACCGATTTTGCGCTACATAGACGTTACCCAGTGCAAAATTGAGGTAAGGTGAGTCGGGTTCGTCGCGAATCAACAGCTTTAGCAGGGATTCAGATTGTTCAGGTGAATAATTGGCAACCGCGGTCATCGACGACATTGCCAACGAATCCTTTGGGTTGGCGACTAACAGGGTTTGGTAGTCCTGAATCGCGGCTTCGATATTGCTATTCTGAATACTAATCGCCGCACGCGCCAGCAGCGCATTGCGACTGCCAGGATCGATATCGAGCACCTGGTTATACTTTAACATCGCAAGGTCATCATTGCCCCGTTGATAGGCTGCATAGGCTTCCTGTAACAGGCTGTCTTTTTCAGTAATACTGCTCTTGCTGGTGATTTGAAGAATCCCGGGCAATCTATCGTCGGATTGATCATTGCCGACGTTACTAATAATGTTTTCGATGCCGGTTTCGTTGCTGGTGATCACCAATGGCCGGGCCTCATCACTGCCAGCCGGTTCGGGTTGTTCTGGTAGTGATTCGATAGTATCTATTGCCGCGGTCTCGGCCATGCTGGTTTCATCGACCCCTTGATCAATCACGACCTCTTCAGCTCCTACAGCCATCTCGGCGTTCTCGACTAACTCAAGGGCGCGGGCATCGATCTCAGCCCCGGGGGAGCTTGCAAAAATATCGGTAAAACCCTGATCGGAAGATTTCTTGATCAAGCCAGGCATCGGATCACGTTTTAATGGTCGGAGACGGGTTTCAATATTCTCGGCATCTTGCTCCAATTGGTATAAACCAAGACCAACAAATACAATCAAAATGACGGCTACCAGGCCACTGTAGATCTTGATGTTACTTATGTTCTGGGAAGAGGCCTTGCTACGAAAAACTTTCTTCGCGTGCTCCGCGGTAAGGATATCACCCGACTCCGATTTCATTCCGGTAAAAATATTCGACCCATCTTTGGCGCCAGACCGCTGCAAGGTCCTGTCATAGTTGTCAGCCGCGTAGGTTTGTGTCGAGGTTGAATCCTGCCGTGTAAGCGTCTTTGACGGAGCATCAAGATCGGTAGTGTTCAGGCTCGGCTGAGTGATTTCGGAG
>QNFD01000460.1 GCA_003645435.1 Gammaproteobacteria bacterium
CAGAAATCGAATTCGGCGCTTAACCATTTGCGAAATTCTATAATTTTACCGTCGCGCACACATAGTTTGACAGGTTCATCGCCAGAATCGAAATCGCGATCAAGCAGGAAGCAGTTTTGATGTTGTGAGTTAATGAGGCGCGTTATCAGATTGTCGTCATAGAGGACATCGGCATCCATAAGCAATACTGGCTCCCCGCAAACCAATTCATCGCGCAATTCCCACAGCGTGACAATGTTACCCTCTTCATAGTTCTCGTTGAACACGGTTCGTACAAAATCCTGCGCCCCTAATGCAGCAATCTCCCGATCAATGTCCTGGTGGTGATAACCAACGCCGAGGACCAACTCATCAACGCCCTGGCGCTGGAGGGTTTCGATATGATAGTGCAGCAAAGATTTGCCACCAAACCGCAGCAAAATCTTTGCTGACTGCTCATTTCTCGTAAATCCAAGCCTGGCGCCGATTCCCGCCGCCAACATAACTACCTTCATACGTAATACTCTACAATAACGGCCGCTTACAACAACACCAAAGCCGCACCGAATGAGCTGCCAGGCAGCTCGGCACGTTGCATTTTTCAATGGGTAAGGACGAAAAAAACCGAACACGCCAATATAGCATGTTGCGTCCAAGTTGACTATCCACCGAAGAGGATAGACCAGAAATTGTTCAAATAGACAAGCAGTGCCACCCAACACCAATTGCCATGCCCGGAAATGGCTGAGGCTGCTGAAGGAGTCGATTGATTTTGTGATATGGGCGTGATTCTCTTGTTTTGGTGGGAGCTTGAGTCCAGGGTCGGATTTACCATTCTTCGGTACTGCCTTATGTCTCTCGTACTGAATATGGAGATGAATTCCTCAAGCGAATGCGTACCGCTCTGTTTCGAGCTTACGAATTGATATCAGTCCCCACTACCTTATTTATAAAAAAGGTAGTGGGGACTGATATCAATTCGTATCAAATAATTCCTGAGATAGAAAGCTATGCTACCAAATTAGGCTATCCTATCCTGCATTAGTCGATTGAACACTGGCTGGATAATTGACAAATGATGCGAGATTCTACGGTGGTCTGAATGACTCCAAAGTGCCGTAAGAGCTAGTTACCTGTTCAGCAATAGATGGCAGGTATCTGTAAGTGTCAATTTACTTACAGCCGTTAAGCCTAAAGCTTAAATTCAGTATAATGAGCAGCGCACACTAGCAGAGTAAATATTAATTAGTGCCTGTCCATAAACAGACGATTATGGATCGAAACAAATTTACGCTGCGATCATTTTCAGACAGCCAGCCGGTGAGGATATTGTTTTTCAAGAGATATGGCGATAATAATCTATCGGGACGGTGAATCGCCAAGCTGCGGATGTATCCGCCCGCTGGAATCAAACCAGACTATCGGTTAGATGACTGATCAGATTTTACTGTGTCATGTCGGTTTCAAGCGAACAAACAGCGCCAGGTTGTGGGCGACTACTGAGGACCATACGTAGGTCCTGAAGTGCGCTAGTCCCTTCCAGGTACAGCGTCCCAAACCGTAGGCTCGTTTCAGACAAGATATACCCGCCTCGATACCGGCCCGGAAGTTACGTAACTTCCGATACACCCAGGGACTCTTGACCATGTTTTCAATCGTCAATCCCCGCTTCTTATGAAAGGCCATATCTTTAACCTGGCGCGCTTTGGCTGCGTTCAGATTGGCAAGACTGGCATAACCTCCGTCGGCAGCCATCTGGCGCGGCGCCTTACCATACTGGGCAATGTGTCGGTCCAGCATCGGTAGCAATCGATCCGCATCCGCCGGATTACCCTCCTCAATGACCACATCCAGTATCAAACCACTGCGGCCCGTACTCAAATTCAGCTTGTGACCATACTGCACATCTCGAGCACCTTTGACGATAATGTCCGTGTGTGCTTCAAAAATACTCACGATCTTTTCACTCGCCGGTACTTTTTCTCCGTGAAATACGCGCCGTTCAGTTTGTCCAATCACTTGGTAGATCAATGACTTGAAGTGCGCGACCTGCTGTTGCCAGGCACCATAGTCCAGGGGCAGGTACCCCTGTACCGCATGCAACGTCACTTCAGCTTCCTGTAAATAGCCCAGACTCTTCCTGGTTACCTCGACCAGGTCCCGATGAAGCCGTGCTTTCTTATCCTGCCCGCGGGTATATTTGATGGCTCGCATGCGCTTTTTGGCGACACGTTGATGGTTATGGTAATTGATGAGCGCTACACCACCAGCCAGTTCGGCAGCGCCTACGAGTAAACGTACCAGCACCCGCACACTATCCCACAACAGAGTACTATCACTTGGGGCGTGAATCGGTGCGTCGGTGACCGTGCTATCAATTCGCAGCATGTCACCTTTTTCGACTTTGGCATGACAGGCGCATTGCAGCAAGCGCTGATTAATCCGTTCCCAGGTCACATCGGAAATCCCGCTGACCACGCTTTGCAAGGATGATTTTTTGGGCAACCGTCCGGACGTGAGTCGGGCAAAGCTCTGACAGGACATCGAGTCCAGCAAGCAGAAAGCCAGGTCATCGTAACTCAGCTGTCGGTATTGTTTGAGAATCGCGCATCGCAGGACCGCATCAATGGTTAAACCTTTGCGCCCGGTAGCCATGACCGGATGCGTTCTCAGATCAATGCCGACCCAGTCGAGCAGTTCAGGCTGGAGATCCAACCAGTCCGACATGGCCTCTAGTTCGCGGCCGATGTCGTGTTCTGCGTACTGTTCGAATATACTGCGTTGGATGGTGCGTTTTTCTCGCATTTATCAGCCCCGGGTTTTGGAATCTTTTTAATAATCAAATGGTTAGCACTATTGATTATACCGGAACACCGGGGCTTTTTAATGCCGAAAACGAAATAAATTCAAATAAATCAACGCGTTAGTGTTTATGGACGGACACTA
>QNFD01000461.1 GCA_003645435.1 Gammaproteobacteria bacterium
CAGGGGCAGATGGAAAAATCAATTCAAGCACTCGCCAGAGCAGTTGAACGCTGGCCTAATCAATACGACTTGTTATTTACCCTGGTTAATTTCATGGAAAAACAGGGGCGCCTGGCAGAAACCGGTAAATATATTTCGCAGCTATCGAGAATTGCTCCAGCCTCACCCCAGGTGAAGAACCTGGTCGCCCGCTTCCAACGCATATCGCAATAGGCTTTAGTAAACTGACTATAGGATCGTTCTTTTGATATAGCTCAATGTATTCACAGTCGTAATATGAAATAGTAAATCAATTAATAAATCGGAGAACCAAATGGAATCATCCAGGATGCTGACTATCGACGGCAACCAGGCTGCCGCCGAGATTGCGCACCTGACCAATGAAGTCATCGCGATCTATCCGATTACGCCCGCGTCCCCGATGGGTGAATGGGCCGATGAATGGTCCTCGCGTAAGCAGCCGAATTTATGGGGAACCGTACCCCGTATTATCGAGATGCAAAGTGAAGCCGGAGCGGCCGGTACGATTCACGGTGCCCTGCAAACCGGCGCCTTGACTACAACCTTCACCGCCTCACAGGGATTGTTATTGATGATCCCCAACATGTTCAAAATTGCCGGCGAACTTTCGCCCACCGTATTCCACGTCGCGGCACGTTCAATCGCGGCCCAGGCGTTGTCAATCTTCGGTGATCACAGCGATGTAATGGCTGCGCGTACCACTGGCTTTGCGTTTCTGGCGTCGGGTTGTCCGCAGGAAGTTCTGGACATGGCCTTGATATCCCAGGCGGCCACGCTGGAATCGCGCATTCCGATCGTGCATTTTTTCGATGGTTTCCGTACTTCGCATGAAGTCGCAAAGATCGAGTCAATCGATACCGAAATCATCAGGCAATTTATAAACCAGGAAAACATCATCGCGCATCGATTACGTGCACTGTCACCCGAGCGCCCGGTGATAAGGGGCACTTCACAGAACCCGGATGTATTCTTTCAGGCACGCGAGAGCGCCAATCAGTATTACCAGGATATGCCCGCTATCGTGCAGAAGCTGATGGATCAGTTTGCCGCTCTTACCGGCCGTGTCTACCATTTGTTTGATTACGTTGGTGCTGATGACGCCGAAAGAATTATCGTGCTGATGGGTTCAGGTGCTGAAACCGCAGAGGAAACGGTTAATTACCTTAATGCACAGGGTGATAAAACCGGCCTGGTCAAGGTACGCTTGTTCCGGCCCTTCGATGCAACGGCTTTAATCAACGCGCTGCCGACAACTACACGATCTATCGCGGTGCTTGATCGCACCAAGGAACCCGGTGCGGATGGTGAGCCGCTGTATAAAGATATCGTCACCGCACTGGCCCAACACTGCCTTGCAGGTCGACACAATGATGAGGAACAACGATTCAGCCAGCTGCCTGTTGTTATCGGTGGACGCTACGGTCTGTCATCGAAAGAATTCACCCCGGCGATGGTGAAGTCGGTATTCGATGAGTTGACCCCAAAAGATGACGGGGCACGACCAAAGAATCATTTCACCGTCGGTATCCTTGATGATGTGACGAACAGCAGCCTGGACTGGGACCAGGATTTTCGAACCGACGCACACGAGAGTACATTTCAGGCTGTTTTTTACGGGCTCGGCAGCGATGGTACCGTCGGCGCAAATAAGAACAGCATTAAAATCATCGGCGAGTCCACCGACAAATATGCGCAGGGTTATTTTGTTTACGACTCCAAGAAAGCGGGTGCAGTCACGGTCTCGCATCTGCGCTTTGGCGACAGGCCAATTCAATCGTCCTACCTGATCGCAGACGGCGACGCGAATTTTATTGCCTGTCATGCGCCGGTATTTCTTGAACGTTACCCGATGCTCGATATGGCGGCGGACCATGCCGTGTTCTTGCTGAATAGCGCATTGGCGCCTGACCGGGTCTGGCAAAGTTTGCCGGAAAATATGCAGCAACAGATTATCGATAAACAGGTTCGGCTTTACTGTATCGATGCCTACAAGATTGCCGCCATTACCGGCATGGGCAAACGCATCAACACCATCATGCAAACCTGTTTCTTTTCCATTTCAGGTGTGCTGCAGGCGGATATCGCGATAAAAGCGATTAAACACGCGGTTGAAAAAACCTATGGCAGAAAAGGCAAACGCCTGGTCGAACTGAATTTCAAGGCAATCGACGAAACCCTGGAAAATCTACACGAAGTAACAATCCCGAAAAAAGCCAGTTCTACATTTAATTTGAATGATCCCGTTGCCAGCGATGCCCCGGAGTTTGTCAGAAAAGTCACCGCAGAAATTATCGCCGGTCGCGGTGATCAAATTCCTGTGAGTCTGTTGCCGGTCGATGGCACTTATCCGGTTGGCACCGCCGCCTACGAGAAACGCAATATTGCAACGGAGATTCCGGTACTGGATGAAAATCTGTGCACCCAGTGCGGCAAATGCCCGCTGGTTTGCCCGCACGGCGTGATTCGCAGCAAGGTATTCGATGAAAGCCTGTTAAGCACCGCGTCGCCAGGCTTCAAGTCCATGCCAATAAAGGGTAAAGATTTCGCCCAGGGCCTGCGCATGACTTACCAGGTCGCACCGGAAGACTGCACCGGTTGCGGGTTGTGTGTCGATATCTGCCCGATACGCGATAAAGCCAACGCCAGTCACAAGGCCCTGAACATGGTGGCTTACACACCCGAGTTACGCCAACAGGAAAAACAGAACTGGGAATATTTCCTCAGCCTGCCGGAATATGATCGCAGCCTTGTCAAAACTAGCACCATCAAGGGTGCGATGATATTGCAGCCCCTGTTTGAATTTTCCGGTGCCTGTGTCGGTTGTGGTGAAACACCTTATATCAAGCTGGCTAGCCAGTTATTTGGTGACCGCATGGTGGTTGCGAATGCGACCGGTTGTTC
>QNFD01000462.1 GCA_003645435.1 Gammaproteobacteria bacterium
GCCGGCAGCGGTATGTGCAGCGGCGGGCGAATTCATCACCATCTCAAGAACAATATCTGGCGCCCCGAATGTCACCTCGTGATTGTCGGCTACCAGGCCTATGGGACGCTCGGTAGGCGTATCGTCGATGGCGTCAAAAAGGTCAAATTGTGGGGAGATTATTATCCGGTACGCGCCCAGGTTCACACCATCGGCGGCCTTTCCGCCCATGCCGATCAAAACGACCTGGTGGACTGGTACGACGCATTTGAAAACAAGCCGCCAGTTTACCTGGTACATGGCGAGGAACGCGCACAGAAGCCGCTCGTTGCGAAGTTGAAAAACGACCTCAACGCTCCTGCTTCGATTGCTGTCTATGAGCAAACCATAGATATTTGATTTTCTAAATTAATCTAGAGATTTCCAAGCATGAAAGACAAAACCAGGTCTGGCATCCCGTCACCTCCAGATCCCTTGCATCGTACCAAACCGCTCCCCTGGCAAGAAGTCAAATCGCACAAGGACGATCCTGGGGCATCTCAAAGGGTCGAAGAACTGCTTCATAGCGATACCTATCGGCGCGCGGATCTCGATATCGGTTTCCTCGATAACGATGATTTACGTGGAGTCCGCCTGGAACTCGACTATATGAAACCAGAGTTACATCTGCGCGCGCAAGGTATAGAGCATACGATCGTCGTATTTGGCGGTACCCGAATTGTAGAGCCTGGGGCTGCGAAACGTAATCTCGAAGAGTTAAAGTCCGCGCTTGCGCATAATGCTGATGATCCTGCCCTACGCAAACGCATCAGGGTTGCCGAGCGAGTCGTCGCAAAAAGTGTTTATTACGATATCGCTCGGGAATTCGGCGCTATCGTCGGTCGTTCCGGAACCGGACCCGACGATTGCCGCCTGACATTGATGACCGGTGGCGGCCCCGGCATGATGGAGGCGGCGAACCGAGGTGCTTTTGATGTTGGTGCTAAAAGCATTGGCCTCAATATCACCCTGCCGCATGAGCAGTACCCCAATCCGTACATATCCAAAGAACTGTGCTTTAGCGTTCGCTACTTCGCCATTCGAAAACTACATTTTTTACTACGAGCAAAGGCCCTGGTCGTATTTCCAGGCGGTTTCGGCACACTGGACGAACTCTTCGAAACCCTGAACCTGGTACAAAGCCGAAAAATACTACCGCTGCCGGTCATCCTGGTCGGCGAGGAGTTCTGGAAGCAGGCATTTGATCCGGACTTTTTGGTGAATGAGGGTGTAATCGACCCCGAAGATCGGGAGTTGTTCTGGTTTGCAGAGACAGCCCCAGATATCTGGGATCAGATCTGCCAGTGGCACGACAAAGCCGGTAGCCCATTGATGAACGACCCAGAAGACTGAATGAAGGCGGCGTCTCCAGAAAGTACAAACGGCGAACCGATCTGGACGCTTGGTATTGATGAATCACTGGTACAGTTTTCGGTTGACCCGACTCAGGGTTTAGCCTCGCAGGATGCGCGTCATCGACAGCTTCAATACGGCCGTAATCAGTTACGAGCCGTACAACGCCGCTCGATCCTCTCAATCGTCGTTGATCAATTCAAAAGCATCGTAATACTGTTGCTTGCGGCAGCGGGCACGCTGGCAATTTTGTTTGGTGATTACACCGAAGGATTGGCTATCTTCGCCGTTATCGGCATCAACAGCATGATTGGCTTCCTCACAGAGTGGCGTGCGGTTCGTTCGATGGAGGCATTAAAGGATCTGGGTCGTGTCAACACCGTGGTGATACGCGATGGTGTTATGCGGCAAATCCCTGCCGACGATCTGGTGCCGGGCGATATCGTAATTTTCGAAGGTGGTGATATCGTCACGGCTGACATTCGACTAATCGAGGCAGCGAAGTTGCAGGCTGACGAGTCGATGCTTACCGGCGAGTCACTGCCAATTCCAAAACAGGTAGAAGTACTAACGCTCGAGACTCCGATGATGGAGCGCAGCAACATGGTATTCAAGGGCACGGCTATCACCCGTGGTTCTGGCAAAGGAATGGTTTCTAGCACCGGTTTGAATACTGAGCTCGGCCATATTTCCGAGCTGGTGAGCGAAGCAGGGTCCCAGCAAACACCTCTCGAGAAGCAACTTAACGCGCTTGGTGGACGCCTGGCCGGGGTCGTTCTTGTCATCACCTGCCTTATCGCCATTGCCGGAATTCTTGCCGGTCGAGATACCTATCTCGCTATCGAGGTTGCAGTCGCACTGGCGGTCGCGGCGATTCCTGAAGGCTTGCCGATCGTTGCCACTATAGCGCTTGCCCGCGGTATGTGGCGTATGGCAAAACGCAATGCCCTGATAGCCAGGCTTTCCGCTGTCGAAACCCTGGGCGCGACCAGTGTAATCCTGACTGACAAGACCGGGACACTGACCGAAAACCGCATGACCGTAACCGAGATAAGGCTATCGGGAGTCGACGTCATCACCGATGCCATGGATGCGCAGGATGCGGCTACAAAGTCCTTGCTCGATGATCTGCTAACCACGGCGGCCCTTTGCAATAACGCTTCGGTGCAGGAAACGTCCGAGGGCGATATGCATGCTGTAGGCGATCCGACGGAACTTGCGTTGCTCGTTGCAGCCCTGCAACGTGGTAAGCGACGCGATGACCTGGTCGAAGCTACACCCGAGATTAATGAACTGCCTTTCGATCCCGACACCAAGCTCATGGCAACCTTCCACCGTAATAATGCCGATGTTCTGGTAGCGGTTAAAGGTGCACCAGAATCAGTTGTTCCGATATGCAGGTACCTGCGAACGCTCGACGGCGATGTGCGGTTAACGGAACAGGAAGGAATGAAATGGCTAGATCGCGCTAACGAATTGGGCAATCGAGGCCTACGCACTCTTGCTATTGCAAGCAAAATAACATCCGACGCTGGCGGAGAAGC
>QNFD01000463.1 GCA_003645435.1 Gammaproteobacteria bacterium
CCTATGGCTTCGCCAATATCTACCGCACCCTGAAGGCCGGTTCCGGCAACGCGGCGCACATCAACCGCTTCTTTTGTGTGCCGCGGGCACAATTTCTGGGCGTCACGCCCCAGGACATCATCGACTACGGCCTGGCCGATGCCACCCATCCACTCTCCAAAACCGATATCAAGCGCGCGACCGACGCCATCAACAACGATCCGTTTTTCAGCGCCCACCCGCAGTGGCTTGCCGCCATCAAACAGCTGCTCGAGATGGGCGTACGCGCCGAACAGCAAGCCCTTGCAAAGTGGGGGCTCAACTACGTCATCGATGAATACCTGCCACGCAAACTCGCTGACAGGGGCGGGTTTTTACCTTGACAGCGGAAGCCGACGTGCGGGTCGTCGGGGTGAAATCAGGGGACAGTCTACGTTTTACGCTCGTTTTCGAACGTCGGCCTTTAAATCGAAAAAAGTATACTTTCCCCGGAATTACCCTGGTGATCACCTTGGGCCTGGCGTTGCTGTTCAGCGTATTGCTGATCCTGTTACCGCTTGTATTCATCCGCCGGGATACGCCTCGAATCGCCGGGTAGTTGAACAGCTTCAAGGTGTTAGGCTATTTCTCTGATTTTCAATCACTTATCCGGCGCCCGTTGCAGGGCTTTGCACCTCGAAACATAACAATGCTCAACTAATCCCCGCAAAACTTCCATAGTGATTTGCTTAAAAATATGGAGCATTAAAGATCTTTGGCTGTCCTTTTGATCCAATTGATTGACTGCTCTTTAATTTCATCCGTAACCGGTAACAAATCTACGCGGTAGAGCAATATTTCGACATCAATCATACCCTCAATTAATAGGACTCGGATGAAGTCACGATCCTTGTCTCGATACGCTGCCAACTTGCTGGCTGCCAAATCATGTGACTCTAAGCAATAACCAATATTACCTTTGGTGCCATCTTCGCTTTTGACCTGAATTGTTCGACCTTCCCATCCTTCAGGTAACATTGCGACTTCGATAGAAACGCCCTGAACGTAAAACCCATGCGTTTCGTGAAATTGTGACAATTCGCCCAACATTGCATCAATCATATCCACGGCTTCAGGGTGGTTTCGGGGCTGAACATCGACTTCAATCGAGGCCCTTAAATCGGGAGGAGCGTCAGGATGCTCCCCCCAGTATCGCCTGGGAGTCAAAGATTAGAAGTTCAGTATCGCCGGCGACATCACAAGCGGCACGTATAGCGTGTTCAAGTTGGTCACGCGTCATGACGCATTCCCTGATTCTGCAGTGATTTTGTCTCTTTCATCAGAATCCAGTACAGCGAAGAAAGGAGAACTCTGCCTTAGCCTTTTCGAGCGCGGGGTTTCCGAAACAAGAAAGTCTTTTATTCGTTGTACGGAGTAACGAGTAAGTATGTCATGCCACTCTCGAAGATCGTGTGATGCCGAACCCTGGTCTTCTTCTAGAAGAAATTCCAGGTATCGGGAGGCACGCTTGATAAGGGAGGGATCATTGTCAAGAATCTTTACTATTGCAGAGCTGTAACGAGCCGCCCTTTCTTCCCGTTCAGCATGAGTACGATCCGGGTTAGATATTCCGGTGTCTATATATCCAACTAACAATTCAGCCCCTTCCAAAAAAGCCTCGTGGGCATCAGCCTGAGAGAATGTACGGATCTCAATAGTTACATCAAATTCCCGCTCCATCTCAGCTAAGCGCTTTCCTACTTGCTCCCCGAGGTACGTTAAAGATCTGGAGTCGCTCAGTATTCCTATTTGCAAGGGCTTTCCGACTTGTGTTGGTGGCGAATCAATCCAGGCAGCCTGGATTTCGGGGAGACCCTCAAGTGCCTCACGTATTTGAGTTCTTAATACTCGGTAACGTTTGCTTTCTTTTCGGAAAAGTTCTCGAATAGTGCTGGTTATCGGATCTGATTCGAGGAGAACATATTGCTGAGAACGTCCACCACCTATGCGTTGAACGAAACCCGTCTTCGATAGCTTCACCAATGCTCGTCGAGCGCCTGCCGGAGTTAGGCCGGTCTTGTCGGCTGCTTGGTAAACGCCTATCGGACCGATAACTTCCTCTGCGAGTACACGCAGCAACCGTACATTTGCAGGCGTACCAAGCAGTTCGTTTAGCGGGTATCGGATTACGTTTTGCTCAATTGCGATCGGTCTCATGAAGATACTATAGTATATTTATAGATACTTTAATATCTATTTATATCTTATAGTATCCATTCTCGGAAAACCCAAACTAGTAACTCCCGTATAACTTAAGCAGTGCTTAGGGTCAGGTCTTTGATTTTGAAACCTAACCAGTAAGGGCCGTTAACTTGATTGAGATATAAGTTAACTGTCACCATATTTCGTTCATTATTCGCCTCGACAGAATATAATCCGAGGCTGCCAATGGACACAAGAGATCATCATGCTACAAACCTTCGATAAAAACACAGATGCCACGGACATCGTCGATGCCCTGAAGCGCGATGGTGGCGCCATTGTCGCCAATCAGGCATCGAACGAACTGGTGGATAACGTAAAGGCCGAGCTGCGCCCGCACTTCGAGCGCGAGGGGCACAAATTTTCGAATGACTTCAATGGCTACAAGACGCGGCGGTTGGGCGCAATTCTGGCCTTGTCACGCGCTGCGGCCGAGTTGATCGCACATCATCGGGTGATGGAAATTGCGGATGCGATCCTGAAGCCGCATTGTGAAAATTATCGAATTGGAAGTTGTACCGCAATCGAAATTTCTCCGGGAGAAAATGCCCAGGAAATTCACCGTGATGACAGTTTCTATCCGATCAAGATCCCAGGGGTAGAATTTCAGATCAGCGCGATGTGGGCGCTCGATGATTTCACCGCTGAAAACGGTGCTACCTGCGTGATACCGGGCAGCCACAAACAAG
>QNFD01000464.1 GCA_003645435.1 Gammaproteobacteria bacterium
AGCAATAAGTCCAAGTTGAGATTACTGATATGTAAAAAACATATTCCGTTTAATATTTCGAAACGCATAAGCTTCAGCCTTGGGTAAGCGGTGTTCCGTTCCCACCTAGCCCTTAAAGTTCCACGGCAGAAGGGCTTCAATGTCACTTTGTTTGTGGCCGTTGATGATGGCGGTAAGGATGCCAGAGATATACCCGTGTGGTTCTACGGCATTCAATTTGCAGGTTTCAATCAGCGATGCGAGCATGGCCCAGTTCTGGGCTCCGGCCTCATGGCCTGCAAAGAGGGCGTTTTTGCGGCTTAGGGCGATGGGTCGGATGGTGCGTTCAACCGGATTGTTGTCGATTTCGATACGGCCGTCGGTGAGGAACAGGTTCAGGCCAACCCAGTATTTGGCGATGTATTTAAGAGCTTCGCCGGTCGGGGATTTGGCCGAGACCCGGGCGCGACTTAAGGCCAGCCATTTCTCAAAAGCAACCAGCTTTGGCTTTGTACGCTCAATGCGCGCCGCGAGACGTGCCTCCGCAGGCCAGCCTTTGATATTGGCTTCGATCCGATAGATAGCGGCGATCTGCTTTAGGCCCTCCTGTGCAATCGGAGCGGCACTGGCTTTGGCCACGTCATGGAGCTTTCGCCGTGCATGTGCCCAGCAATATGCCAGTTGCACGTCCTGACTGGCACGCTTGAGCAAGCGGTTGTAACCGGCATATCCATCGACCTGGAGGATGCCACTAAAGCCCTGCAAAATATCATCCGCATATTTGCCGCTGCGCCCGGGTGCATAGGTAAAGGCGACCCCGGGTGGGGCCTGCCCCAGCCAAGGTCGGTCATCGCGAGCCAAAGCCCAGAAGTAACCCGTTTTCGTTTTTCCTCGCCCCGGGTCCAGCACCGGAGCGGTGGTCTCGTCCATGAACAGCTTGGAGGATTGCTTGAGGTTTTCCAGCAGGCAATCATATACGGGCCGCAATTCGTATGCGGCTTTTCCGACCCAAGATGCCAATGTAGAGCGATCCAGATCAACACCCTGCCGCGCATAGATTTGAGCTTGCCGATAGAGCGGTAAGTGATCGGCGTATTTGCTGACAATCACGCTGGCGACAGTTGCTTCTGTTGGCATTCCGCCCTCGATCAGGCGCGATTTGGCAGGGGCTTGAACAATGCCCGCTTCGCAGGATCGACAGGCGTATTTAGGGCGGCGGGTTACGATCACACGGAACTGGGCGGGGATAATATCGAGACGCTCGGATGTATCTTCGCCGATCATGTGACGCATCGCGCCGCAACTGCATTGAATATCGTCAGGTTCGATTACTTCCTCAACACGCGGCAAGTGTTTGGGCAGATGGCCACGGTTGGATTTACGCGGCTTGGCCGGACGTAAAGCAACATCGGCATCGCGCTCGGCATGAACGACCTCGATAGCGGTTTCGATATCCTCGAACGCCAGCTCATATTGGTCCGGGTCAGCCTTCTCTGATTTAGCCCCGAACAACGCTCGCTTAAAGTCGGCGACCAGCTTTGCCAGTCGCGCATTTTGCTCCTGCTGGCGCAAGACAATTGCCTTCAAAAGCTCGATATCATCAGGAAGATCGGCGGTGTTTATCATGGCCGATTATTACCAAATCCAGCCTGTAAATGCTTGCCTAAACGCCGCTGTGATTCACTCTGCCGCAGCCGGTGGGCGGGCCTCCAATGCATGAACTTTACGCCAGTCCAGACCGGCAAATAGTGCCTCGAACTGCGCATGGTTAAGCCGCATCATACCATTGGAAATGGCAGGCCATTTGAACACGTGATCCTCCAGCCGTTTATAGGCCATAACCAGACCGGACCCGTCCCAATACAATAGCTTCAACCGGTCGGCCCGCTTTGAGCGGAACACATAAACCGTGCCGGTAAACGGATCCTTGTGCAAATGGTTCTGGACCAGTGCCGCCAGACCGTTATGGCCTTTTCGAAAATCTACCGGCTCGGTTGCCACAAATATCCGAACCCGGTTTGACGGAAAGATCATAGCGCAGACCGCAGTGCATGCATGATATCGGCAATCCGAACCGCTGGCGTTTTTGCGTCCATGCGCAGGGTGACGTCACCACTGACCAGTTCAATCGGTGCCTCGGGGGAGGTCCGCGGAGCATCAGGCTCAAGCGGTTCCTCAATCACAACCGGTGCAAATACCGCACCTTCCAAATCAGGTAATACTAGCCGACCTTCCCGGGCCATCCGCCGCCATTCCGACAAATGGTTGGGTCGCAGATCATAACGCCGCGCAACAGAATTTACAGTAACACCATCAACAAGGGACTCAGCCACAATCCGCCCCTTCAAATCATCTGGCCAACGCCGATGACCCTTTGGTGTGGAAATAATCTCCGATATCAGCCCGGACTCCGCCCGTAGCTCCGAATGTACTCCCATGGAAAAACTCCTTCCTATAATTGGAAAGGAAGGACTCGCAGATTACGATCTCAGACGTAAGGTGGGGATGGGACGACGCTTACGGATTTCGAAGATGAATACGATTGATTGTTAAATTATTATCGAAACTAGTATGGAGGGGACAACGACGGGTCTTTTTATAATATTTAAGTTTAGTAGTGCTCGTTGTCCCCGTATTAATAATTATTGGAGGGGTATCGGGTGACGCCGATGTCGAGAGTGGTCAATGACTGCGTTGAGCTCAAATTGCTGTTTCCTACATTACCACAGACGTCTACTATCACCACGGCTGGCCAATACACGACGGGGTTGCACGGTGCCCAAGCAATAGTTAATTCGCTTGCATTAACTGCTTAATAGCTTCTTCGGCTTGCTTGTACCGCAGGTCAATGAGTGTCTTAGCGACAGCGCCAACATCATCATAAAGATTGTCAGCATACTGGTGCAAATTGAGCGTTGGAT
>QNFD01000465.1 GCA_003645435.1 Gammaproteobacteria bacterium
GATAATCGAATCTTTACAGAATGCTGCCGGTACGTAGATAACAGTTGCGTCGGCTCCTGTAGTTTCGACAGCGTCACGCACGGTATTGAAGACGGGCAGGTCGAGGTGAGTTTGTCCGCCCTTGCCGGGGGTTACCCCGCCAACCATTTTAGTGCCGTAGGCAATCGCCTGCTCGCAGTGGAAGGTACCCTGTTTGCCGGTAAATCCCTGGCAGATGACCTTGGTGTTCTTATTGACCAGTACGCTCATTTTGATTCTCCGACGGCGGCTACAATTTTTGCGGCGGCTTCGCCCAGGTCCTGGGCCGCAATCAGGTTCAGATCACTATTGTTCAATAATTCGGAACCCTCGGCGGCCTTGGTGCCCTCGAGTCGTACGACAATGGGTACAGAAATATGTATCTCTGCGACAGCTGCAATAATGCCTTCAGCGATTAAGTCGCAACGCACAATACCGCCGAAAATATTAACCAAAATACCTTTTACCTTGTCATCCGACAAAATTATCTTGAGTGCTTCGGAGACCCTCTCTTTGGTGGCACCGCCACCAACATCGAGAAAGTTAGCCGGGTCTCCGCCGTTGAGTTTAATGATGTCCATGGTAGCCATTGCCAGGCCCGCACCATTCACCATGCAGCCGATATCACCATCGAGTGCGACATAGCTTAGATCTGATTCGGCGGCTCGATTTTCGCGTTCGTCTTCCTGGGTTTTATCGCGCATTTCGATTAGATCGGGATGCCGAAATAACGCATTACTATCGATATTTATTTTGCCATCGAGACACAGCAGGTCACCATTAGTAGTAATTACCAGCGGGTTCACCTCGACCAGGGCCAGGTCTTTTTCGACTACGAGCTTGCCGAGCCCGGTGAGTAGTTTAGTAAACTGCTTTATTTGATCACCGCTTAAGCCGAGGCCAAAGGCCAGTTCCCGGCATTGATAGGGCATTACACCGACCAGTGGATTGATCGTCGCCTTCAGAATTTTCTCGGGTGTTTCGTGGGCGACCTTTTCAATTTCGACACCACCCTCGGTCGAGGCCATAATTACGACGCGGCGCAGGGAGCGGTCCAGCACAACCCCCAGGTATAATTCATTGGCGATGTCGCAGGTTTCCTCGACCAGGATACGATTGATGGGTTGCCCTTTAGCGTCGGTTTGAAAGGTAACCAGATTGGTACCTAGCATCGCCTCGGCGAATTCACCTGCCTGTGCCGCAGTGTCGACAATTTTTACACCACCCGCCTTGCCGCGCCCGCCGGCATGCACCTGCGCTTTGACGATAACCTTGTCTCCATTCAGGGAGTTAGCCGCATCTACCGCTTCGCTAGCGGAAAAAGCCACCTTGCCATTCGGCACCGGAAGGCCATAGGAGCGGAAAAGATCTTTCGACTGGTATTCGTGTAGATTCATCAGACGTCTCTTTAGTCAATGTTTATTTTTAAGTTGTGCAACCGCATGGTAGCAAAATGAATTGAACAGTTCACCGCAAATAAACCGGGATTCGAAACTGTATGCTCTGCATTCTACCGAAGGATTGGAATTTGGAATACCATATACCAAATTAATTATAATGGTCCTGCATGAAAATTATGTAATGCTAGATAGCTTATAAAAATAGCAATAGTCATGCCGGCGCAGGCCGAAACGTCGGACCGCGGTATCCATTAAAAACGGAGCCAGTATTTTGAATGCTTAGAAATTTTATCAATGGATTCCGGCTTAAAACATGCCGGAATGACGTTCTATCTTATTACATGATTTTCATGCAGAGCCAATTTAATTTTATTCACAGTCGATCAGGTTGATTGCGATAGTTGATAATGGTTTTGAAATTGTTCTCGAATCTGACGTTTAAGAAGGACATGAAATTTATAGTTAACCACCAGGCCAGGCCTTCTCGGAGGATTGATATGTATTTGGGAATTGCGCTGTGAGTGTATCCGATTCCTCCAGGCTGGTCGCCGCCACCTGGTTGTATGATGAATACAGCCTGTTTTACCAGGAGTTTTTAAAAATCCTGGATCTGGCTAAGATTGCTTTCGAAAAACGCGACTTTACCAGTTCGGTTCGGGTAAGTGCGCGCCGCCTGTCGCTATACAGCGCCAGCATCATCGATGTGAGTGAACGTTTAAAGCAGGCCTACCCGGAAATTCACGACGATGAAGAACAATGGCGGGAAGTTGAATCGCATTACAGCGAACTGGTCCGGGGTGAATACGCGGAAGATATTGGCCGGGCTTATCTACATTCGTTGCGTCGTAAAATTTACCGGGGAGAGTGGCGGGCAGCAGACTACTCATTCGCTGAAATGATTTCTTCGTCGAACCAGTTTTTATCGAAAGTTGTCCTGTCTTTTGAGCTCGGCGGCAGTTTGGGTGAGGATGTGGTTGGCGAAATTTTAAGGATTCCCGGCTTTACTCGAGGTTTTGCCGATCTCGAAGACGATACCCAGCGCATAGTGCAACGCGTTGCCGATAATATTTCTCGCTCTTCTCGCAAGGATCATCAATTGATACGAGTAGAAATGATTAATGCGGGTTTCTATCGAAACCGGGGTGCTTACCTGGTCGGCCGCCTGATTTTTGATAATGACCGCTTCGTACCGCTAGTTATTGCCTTGCTCAATGATGAATCTGGTATTTACGTCGATGCAGTACTCACCAGTGAAACCTATGCACACAACATTTTCAGTTCCACGCTGGCAAATTTTCACGTCACCAGTACCTATTATCATGAAGTATGCGCCCTGTTAAAAACTATTATGCCAAGGCGGCCACTGGGGCTGCACTATTCTACCATTGGCTACAATCATCTAGGTAAAGTCGCGGTGATGAGTGAACTCGAGTCCGAACTGGTCGATTCCGAGGCGGGCCTGGAAACGGCTGTCGGCTCGCC
>QNFD01000466.1 GCA_003645435.1 Gammaproteobacteria bacterium
TGGTCGGAGGTTCAAGTCCTCCCGGGCCCACCATCCCTTCCCCTTTTGGAATCAATCAATCGCTTTAAAAAACGCCTGGCAGCCTGGACACCATGTTATCGTTGGATGCCTGAATTTATCCGAAATCAAATTATCCGCGTCAGCTAAACCAGATGGGATTAGTCCAGGCCCGATTACCCTCCGTCGATGTCACAGTCAAGCGCATGTAGGCGTCCTTGAACCTCTCGACCGAGAAACTCGCCCTGGTCAGGCCGTCACCCATCGTAGACATGGAACGAGAGCCCCGGCCCTGTACGGAGATGACGTAGGCAGGGTCGCACTCGATATGAATCTCCTCCCTCTCGATACGCACATCGTGGATTTCCGGGCCGGTGCTGGAATAATACCGGCCCGCCTTCATGGCATCGAGTAACGCATCCGGATCCAGCCTGTCGGCATGGACCATCATCCAGCCGCCAAAGGCGTCGTGGGTCATTTGATGGGCATCGTCGGTTGCGTAGGCAGAGAGCCTCCAACCTTCGTTTAGCAGCTGATCACAGAAAGGCCAGCCCTCGCCTCGATCGATCTCGACATGTGACCCATGATTATAAATTTCCACCGCATGAGCGCAGTCGATAGTCTTCGCGTCCTCAGTGGTGAGCCCATACCAGGAGGGATGAACAATGCCGATAAATGCGCCCGCGTCTGCCGCTCGGCGGGCAATCTCGGGCGCTGTCTCGCCTTCCGATGGTTTGGCGAAATCGTTAGGAATACCAACAGCAAGAACGTGCCATAGTTCACCAATACTTGTACTTCCCTGGTGTAGTTCAGCAGCGATTAACGTGGTGAACTCTTCATCCCGTAAGTGTCTTGTATCGGAAACGGGATAGTCATAATTTTTCATGAAGTGATCACTCAAGGATATAAAGTCGTAACCCGCTTCCTTGTACATACGGCAAACATCCTCCGGCGGAAACGCACCATCGGAATTAGTAGAATGGGTGTGCAGGTTGCCGCGGTAAAACCGGCCTGGATGGCCAAAAGGTAGATTTTTCATGTATTTCCTGTTCCCGGGTTTAGTGACTCAAAGCGACGGATATCAATAACATTTGGTCTAACCTTTGATTCTTCTGCCTCTTTCCTGGTGGCAACACCCGTGAGTATCAAAATCGATCGCATGCCTGACTTGTATCCAGCAAGAATACCTGTGAGTAGATTATCGCCGACTATGACACATTCATCAGCAGTTTTTCCCAGCTGTTTGATAACCGCATCAACATTGTGATCGGAGATCGCATCCGTTCCCCTATAAACCGTGCCGTCGAGATCTAATAGTATTGCAGAAATATTAGCCATATTTTCACCCTGTAAATCGGTCACTACCTCATGACTAATAGTGGATCAAGGGAGGAAATGGAGTCAATTCTTGAATCTTGAACACAGCAACGGTGTCAGGTCTTTGATTCTGAATTTCGCAGGTAAATGCCCCGGGACCTGACAAGGAATCGCTACTTTGCTCACAATAATTTGCGGCGAGTAGCGGAAATTAGCACCAAAAATCGGGTAAACTAAATAATTCGGAAAATCTGCTTTCAGATTAATATGTACTACATATTAAGTGGCTGTCACTGAATAATTACTTGCAAACCAACGACCTCTATACAAGCAACACAAAGGAGCACAGGTATGCTTTACCACGCAGCAACTACAGGCCCCTCAGTCAAAGCTTTCAGATTAGCGTTAGCGCTTGCGATTCGACTATCGCAAAATAATGGAAGCCATCAGGTTGCTATAGCGGTTGCTGCAAAGTCCAGCCTGGATGGCGTTGTGAGTGACTCAATAGGCAAAAATGCAGCAAAGACCCTACGAAACCCCAATGGTGTAATTCAGGTTTACGGTATAACCCTTTATCTGATGACAAAATTAATTCCGTCAAATTTTGAAAATGGCGTCATCCTGGCCACTCACGTATCGACAGAATTCCTGGATACATTACTGATGGATCGCAGGGGGGCAGATTTAATATACCTGCCCTGGACTCCACAAGAGCTTGCCAATTATCTGGAAAAGCATAAATCTACTGCAATCTAACCATGATCAAACAAGTGCAATACCAGGTGTTATCGGCAGGTGTTATCGGCAGGTGTTATCGGCAGGTGTTATCGGCAGGTGTTATCGGGACACACACTTTCCAATTGACACCAACTAGCCCCTGGGCGTAGCCTGGCTGGAATTCTGGCCATTGCCCCGGGCCTATCAAAGACCTGACCCTAAACACACTGAATTAGCTTCACCTGAATTCCCTGATCTCGTTACACTAGCCGGATGAATTCGACATTTATCACGGCTAAAGACGCACCACCGCTGTCGCGCTCACCATTACGTTTTGCACTGTATTTCTATCTCAAATCGCGTAAAACCCTGTTGGCGATTTTTATATTCGAGGCACTGCAGGCGGCTTGCACCATCCTGTTGCCTTATGCCGTCAAGGAAATAATCGATGCGGTGACACTGGCCAATGAAACGGGGGCCGATATCTTTGTCGCAAGCAAGGACGGGTTGATTCTTTTTGCCGCGTTGAACCTGGGTATCGTGTTATTCAGCCGAGCCAGTGGAGCGGCGTTGGTAATGACCGGGCCCTATTTGCGTGCCGAGATTCGTAAATCGCTGTTTAGCTACCTGCAACATCATTCGCATCGCTATTTCATTTCGCACTTTGCCGGGTCATTGGCGAATCGTATCGCGGAGGTGTCCACCAGTTGCATGCATGCGTTGTGGACGGTTACCTTTGATTTTTACCCGTTGATTATCAAATCCCTGGTGGCTCTGGTCGTGCTCTTCAGTGCCAGTGAGGATCTTGCCCTGGTGTTGAGCCTTTGGCTGGGGATTTATATCTATGTGTCGTATTTGCTAGCAA
>QNFD01000467.1 GCA_003645435.1 Gammaproteobacteria bacterium
GTTGGCACGTCCTCGGTCAGGTCAAAATAGTGAATGCCTGCCGCATGCGCCGCGGTCGCCACAGCAACATTCAAATGATAGGGCAAGCAGGACAACACCGCCTCAACCTGGGTAAGCTCGGCTGCCAGGGCCTCTGGCGAGTTCAGGTCCGTATTTTCGACCGCAAAAGGTAATTTTTCGCGGGGTGTGCGAACGTCATAGCCGGTCACGGCAAAACCAGAATCATGCAGCAACTTTGCCGCCAGCTTGCCCACTTTTCCGAGCCCGAGTACTGCGATTTTTTCAAACGACATGCTGAATATCTCCTAAACCCGGTAGCGTACTAAATATCGAATTTAATGCCCTGCGCCAGTGGCAGTTCACGCGAATAATTGATGGTATTGGTCTGCCGGCGCATATAACCTTTCCACGCATCGGAACCAGACTCGCGCCCGCCGCCGGTGTCTTTTTCGCCGCCGAAAGCGCCGCCAATTTTTGCGCCGGATGGCCCGATGTTGACGTTGGCGATTCCGCAATCCGATCCGGTGGCCGACAGGAACTCTTCGGTCTCGCGCAAATCGGTGGAGAATATGCACGATGACAAGCCTTGCGGTACACCGTTTTGAAGGGCAATGGCCTCGTTCAGATCGCGATAAGTCATCACGTAAAGAATTGGCGCGAAGGTTTCATGCCTTACGATATCTGTTTGGCCCGGCATTTCCGCAATTGCGGGTGTGGCGTAATAAGCAGCGGGATACTCACTCTCCAGAGCCCGTCCACCACCATGTACCTTGCCGCCATCCGTCTTCACTTGCTCAAGCGCGTGCTCCATTCCTGCAAAGGCATCGCCATCGATCAAAGGACCGACTAGCGTACCCTCGGCCAGTGGATCGCCAATCGGTAAACCATCGTATGCGGATTTGAGCCGGGGAATCAGTTGCTCATAAACATCCTGATGTACGATCAACCGCCTGAGCGTGGTGCAGCGTTGACCGGCAGTGCCGACGGCGGAAAAAACGATGGCCCTTAACGCCATTTCCAGGTCGGCGGAAGGGGCAACGATCATGGCGTTGTTACCGCCCAGCTCCAGGATGCAGCGTCCAAACCGTGCGGAAAGTTGCTGGCCAACGGCATGCCCCATACGGGTGGAACCCGTGGCCGAGACTATCGCCACATCGCTGCTGCCAGTCAGAACTTCACCGATGTCGCGCTCACCAACCATGGTCTGGATCAAAGCCTCGGGAGCATCGCCGAATTTTTCCAAGGCGCGCTCGCAAATTTTCTGCGTGGCTAATGCAGTCAGCGGTGTTTTTTCCGATGGTTTCCAGATTACTGGGTCACCGCATACGAGCGCGAGAGCGGTATTCCAGCACCAGGGAGCGACGGGGAAATTGAACGCCGTGATGATGCCGCATAGACCCAACGGGTGCCAGGTTTCACGCATACTGTGACCCGGTCGCTCGGACGCTATGGTCAGTCCATAAAGTTGACGCGACAAGCCGACGGCGAAATCACAGATATCGATCATCTCCTGTACTTCGCCCAGACCCTCCTGGTAAATCTTGCCACACTCCAGCGAGACCAGACGACCCAGGTTTTCTTTCTCCGCACGTAACTCTTCACCAATCAACCGCACCAGTTCGCCGCGCCGGGGTGCCGGGGTGTTGCGCCAGGATTTGAATGCATCAACTCCGTTACCGATCATAGCCCGAACATCGTCAATGCTGTGTGTTTGCAGACGCGCGATTTCACTCCCGTCCACCGGGCTATGCACGGCTAACGTTCCACCGGAGAGTTCGGCGGCGGTAAATCCAGCTGCCTGGAGAATATTTAAATGAGACATAGGTCAAGGGCCCCTTAAAGCAGAATTTGCACTCATTTTGCTGGGATTCGACTACCAATACAATTAGGCAATCTAGCTTATTTTGTGATAGATATAGTGAAATTAACTATTATGTGCGGCAAATTAACTAAACCGAAGTTTCATGGAATTTTCTGATCAAGACGAACATTTAATCTCTCTATTGCGGGAGAATGCGCGCTTATCGGTTTCTGAGATTGCGCGGCGATTGTCGGTATCCAGGACCGCGGCCCAAATGCGATTGCAGAAGCTTGAACGAACTGGTGTTATCGAGGGATACTCGGTTCGATTGTCAGAAAGCTTTTCGAAAGACCAGATTCGTGCCCTGGTAATGATCAAGTCCCCACCAGGCAAGCGCAGTAAAATCGAAAATGCCCTTACCGCAATACCGCAACTAACAACGCTTTATTCAATCAGCGGCGCCTTTGATCTGTCCGCCGTAATATCGGCGGCATCCGTCGCAGATCTGGATGCCGCTATCGATGAGATAGGACGCCTTGATGGTGTAGAGGATACGCTGTCCTCGGTCATTCTCTCAACAAAAATCGACCGGTAAATAGTGGCTAGAGCAGCGGATGCAGAATGATATCTCGACAAGCTGCCTGGCTTGACGACAGGTGCACCACCCCCAAAAAATGGGTGTGGAGGCTGAGGGCGGAATCGAACCGCCGTACACGGCTTTGCAGGCCGTCAACCTCAGATTATTTCCCCGTTTAATCAGCAGGTTACATAGAAAAAGTGGTAACCCACTCCTGTAACCCACTCCACGAAGACAATTATTATTTACCCACGCCTCTGTTCTCAACTCAACCAGATCAATCCGATGGTTGCCTATTGGGACTGGTTATTTGGAAATATACATTTAATGTTTCTTGTTTTTTCTCCCGATAGCTATCCATAATTGGTATATACTTTGATATGTATTATTTAACCCGGAGTAGAACCATGACTCAAACCGCCAAACTCTTTACCACCGGTCGGAGCCAGGCAGTGCGATTACCGAAGGCCTTCCGCTTTGAAGGCAAGGAAGTTTTCATTCGTAAAGAAGGGA
>QNFD01000468.1 GCA_003645435.1 Gammaproteobacteria bacterium
GCCGGCACGCCTGGCAAGGGCACGCATCGAAGTGGTGGCGACCAGGTTCGGATTGTCCAGAATAACCTTTGCAGCGCTCTTTAATTTCGGCGTCAGCGTCGGCGTAATCTGAAATAGGGTTTTCAGTATTTCCTGCATTATGATAAAACAGTAGTGTCAGAAAGTTCTTGACAATATAACATTTGTTAAATATATTTCAAATATATAACAAACTTAATATTCATGCCTGTAAGGTGAATATTCAAAAATAAAACTATCTAATATTTGGAGGAAGTAATGAAACAACCGATTAAATCACTATTATTATCTACTGCCGCGGCAGCACTCGTGCTGGCCAGCAGTACCAGTTTTGCGGCAGGCAGTTGCACCAACGATACCTGGAACAAGGTTATGAGTAGCGGCAAACTCACTGTTGGCGTAAAAGCAGATTACAAGCCCTGGGCCTATCGAAGTTCAGATGGCGAACTCGTCGGCATGGAAATCGACATGGTAAAAGAGGTCGCTGCTACCATGGGTGTCGAATTAGAGCTGGTACCGGTCC
This sequence comes from Gammaproteobacteria bacterium, assembly GCA_003645435.1. Next base: position 542 of record QNFD01000468.1, read on the forward strand.
AGTCTTCGAATCGCATGCAGTTTCTTGAGCAAGGCAAGATCGACATGATGATCGCGACCATGTCCGATCGCCCTGATCGCAGAAAACTGGTCGGCATCACGCAACCAAACTATTACACCTCCGGCACCAACCTGTTGGCGCCAAAAGCGCTTAAGCTAAAAAATTGGGAAGACATTCGCGGCAAGCCTATTTGCGGCAAACAAGGTGCTTTTTATAACAAGAATGCCCAGGAGCGTTATGGCGCCAATGTCGCGGCTTTCATCGGCAACGCCGAAGCCAAGCAGGCATTACGCGATAAAAAGTGCATAGGCTTTATCTATGATGATTCCTCGATTATGGCTGACCTGGTATCTGGCGACTGGAATGATTTCGAAATGCCAATGCCAACAGAAGATGACAATCCATGGGGCCTGGCGGTACCAATTGCCGAAAAGGACTGCATTTTTGGTCAATTCATGTCTGGTATGACCTATAACTGGCATCAATCAGGTAGGTTGATCGAGCTTGAGAAAAAATGGGGCATTCAGGCAACATCTTATCTTGAAACCCAGAAAGAACGTTTTGCTGACTGGATTCAGTAATTACTCATAACCTCTCGGTGGTTAATTTTACAGCTGGGCTAACCCCCAGCTGTACTTTCTCAGTTGTCATAAGATGAATTGGTTCCAACAATATTTCTACGACCTCGCGCAGACGCACACGAAATGGAATTTCATTTTCTTTTATGAACCATTTCAGTTTGAACGCCTGTTATCCGGATTGTGGGTAACGGTCCAACTATCCGTCGTTTGCGTCATCTTAAGTGTCATTATTGGTCTTGGCGGCGCCTGGCTGCAAAGATCACATCTTAAAATTGTCCGCTACCTGGTACAGGGATACATACAGTTTTTTCGCAATACACCACCCCTGGTGCAGTTGTTATTTTTTTACTTTGCGCTGGGGCAATTTACACCAACCTATTCACCCGATGGCTGGCTCGAGATTCCAATTATTTCTAACGTTGGCTGGGCCATTATTTCGATGTCATTCTTTGCGGGGGCGTTTAACGTTGAGATATTCCGCTCCGGCATAGAATCAGTTCCAACCTCGACACAGGAAGCGTCGGAAGCACTTGGCATGAGCCATTTTCAAACCTTTATTTATATCACCATGCCGCTTGCGTTTCGGGTTAGCTTGCCGGCGTTGAACAACAACCTGGTCAATCTAATAAAAACCACAACACAGGCAATTGTGATCGCGGTTCCAGAATTACTCTATCAAATGGTAAGCATCTACAACGACTACTCGACCGCCCAGAATGCGGCGATGACGATCCTGTTTTTTTCCTATATAGGCATGGTGGGAATTCTCGTCCTCGGCATGAATCGCTGGGAGCGACAAATGCGTATACCCGGGTACGGAAACTAAGGTGCTCAATCCATGACATTATTTAAATCTATCAGCGGCATCAATCAACAGGCGAAAACAGACTTGCCGGTATTGAAACCGTTCAATGCAAACGCTGCCGGTATGGCTGATGATTTACTATTTTCACGCTGGCTCGGCAATATGCCGCCGTGGCTTCCTGTTTTATTTTTTGCGGTTATGCTCATGTGGCCCATGCTGAGCTGGGCACAAAGCTCTTACTCAACCGGTGACGCTTTCAACGCGTTGCAACGTTGGCTGCCATTTCTAATGCTGCATGGGTTTTTGTTTAATATCATCATTAGTGTCCTGACCATGATAGTGGGCACAATTGCCGGTGTTTTCCTGGGACTAGGTCAGGTTTCACCAAGATTATGGATTAGACGTTTTTCCTGGTTTTTTACTCAGCTATTCCGTAATTCCCCCTGGCTGGTATTGCTCTTTATCGTCATGCTGTCATTCCCGTTCCAAATCGAAATTGGCAGCGTTACGATTCCCGTGCCAGACTGGAGCAAGGCCGTTATCGGCCTGTCTTTACCGATTATGGCGAATATTTCGGAAATCGTCCGTGGCGGCATTTTATCGGTACCAACCGGGCAATGGGAAGCAGCCGATTCATTGGCCTATTCACGCAATCAAACTCTACGGTTGGTTATTTTGCCGCAGTGTTTCAAGCGCATGATTCCACCCTGGATGAACTGGTACGCAATCCTGACCATGGCGACACCCCTGGTTTCATTACTGGGTGTCGAAGAACTCATTACCCTGTCTCGGCAGGCGATGGAGTCTGAAAACAATCATCCCGAATTACTGCTGCCGTTCTACGGTTTCGCATTGGTGATATTTTTCGCTTACTGCTACCCGATTGCCCGTTTCACAATAAGTCTGGAAAAACGCTTTGCCGTTATACAATAACCATCTGTGGAGAGACCTGGATGAA
>QNFD01000469.1 GCA_003645435.1 Gammaproteobacteria bacterium
AATGGCCCGATGATCTGGTCTCCGGATAGCTCGGCCCTGATTGGCCCGGTACCCGAACTTAAAAACTACTATTGTTGTACCGGCATCATTCCAGGCTTTTCGCAGTCGGGTGGCCTCGGCCTGGTGATGGGGCAATGGATTACACAGGGCGAGCCCGAAATGGATTTATTCCCCTGGGATCTTGCACGTTTTGGTCACTGGGCCAGTAAGCCGTTTACAAAGGCCCGCGCCTTCGACCAGTATTCACACCGCTTCAAGATTCACTTTCCCTACGAGGAGCGCACTGCCGGTCGACCGATGAAAACACGACCTGTATATGAGCGCCAAAAAGCGCTGGGCGCGGTATTCGGATTGAGTTATGGCTATGAGCATCCTTTATGGTATGCCGGTGAAGGTGTCGAGGCAGTCGAAAGCTTTGGTTTTGAACGGCAAAACTGTTTCGAACCGGTTGCAGCCGAATGTAAAGCCTTGCGCTCGGCGGTCGGCATCATCGATGTGTCCAACTTTGCCAAGTACGAAATTCGCGGTGATGGCAGCGAAGACTACCTCAACAGGCTAGTTGCAAATTACGTGCCCACCGAAATTGGACGATCCTGCTTGACGCCGATGCTTGGTCGACGCGGTGGTATAGCTGGTGATTTTACGATTACCAAACTTGAACATGAGCACTACCTGATGATTGGCTCGGGTATTGCCGAGCGCTATCACCAACGTTATTTTAACGCCGTTTCACGACCCGAAACTGTGAGCTTCGAAAGCCTCACCGAGGCCTGGGGCGGATTCAATGTCGCGGGGCCGAACTCGCGAGAGCTGTTGTCGCGCCTAACTGACGCCGACCTGTCCGACGATGCATTCAAATTCATGCGCAATCGGGCAATTACCATTGCCGGTATCGATGCCCGCGCCATACGCGTGTCCTTTAGCGGTGACCTCGGTTGGGAGATCTATGTACCGATAGAACATCAACTGGCGTTATACGATGCATTGCTCGAAGCGGGCGCCGATCTGGGGGTTCGACCGGTAGGCGGGCGCGCGCTGTTATCGTTACGTGTGGAGAAGGGTTATGGCAGCTGGAGCCGGGAGTACTCACCCGAATACTGGCCGCAGGAAGTTGGTCTCGATCGCCTGATCAAGCTCGACAAGCCGGAATTCTTGGGACGCGAGGCCTATCTCGCGATCAAGGATAAAACGCCGAGGGAAAAGTTGGTGCTGGTCGAAGTCGAAACCACGAATGCGGATGCAAATGGCGGAGAACCGGTATTCCTGACCGACGGTACCCCGGTCGGACGTGTTAGTTCCGGTGCATACGGACACAGCGTTGGCGCTTCGCTCGCGCTCTGTTTTATTAAAACCGACCATGCCAATGCCGGTACCGAACTCGATGTCGCGATCCTCGGATTACCCCATCGTGCAAAAATTCTCGAACACCCGCCCTTCGATCCGAAGGGCGAACGCCTGCGGAGCTAACCATGTCAAGCAATCCATATTCCATTCCAAACCCCAAGGTTAACCCCGCCAGGGCACCGCGTATGCGCCCGGATAATACCCCGGATGATGACGACCGTATCGAAATTGGGCCGACACCGCTGGCCTATGCCGAATGGGAAAAGGCCGGGTTGCAGTGCCCGGACTTGCCGGCGATGCGTCAGTTTCGGCTCGATCGTATCGTCGAGAACCTGAAGTCACGCAATCTCGATGCTGTACTCCTGTTCGATCCACTGTCGATTCGATACGCCACCGATACCACGCATATGCAGCTCTGGAACGCACATAATCCGTTTCGCGCCTGCATGGTGACGGCCGATGGTTACATGGTGCTGTGGGAATATGGCGGTTATGCGTATATGTCCGAATACAATCCACTCGTAAAAGAAGTACACGCGGGTGCATCCTTTTTCTATTTTGCCACGGGTCAACGCACCGAGGAAAAGGCCGAGCTATTCGCACAGAAAGTGCTCGATATGCTCAAACAACGCGCTGGCTCGGGGCGGCGCCTGGCAGTCGACAAGATCCAGATCGCCGGACTACGGGCGCTCGAGGCACTGGGCATCGAGGTCATGGATGGTGAAGAGTTGATGGAGCGCACGCGTGCGATCAAGGGCGCGGATGAAATTCTCGCCATGCGTTGTGCGATACACGCCTGCGAGAGTTCGATCGCCGAGATGCGTGAATTTGCGCGTCCCGGTGTGACCGAGAATGACGTCTGGGCGGAGTTGCACAAATCCAATATACGCCGTGGCGGCGAATGGATAGAGACGCGTATCCTCTCGTCCGGACCAAGAACCAATCCCTGGTTCCTGGAATGTGGCCCGCGTATCATAAAAAATAATGAACTGCTTGCATTCGACACTGATCTGATCGGTTGCTACGGCATGTGCACCGATATATCGCGTACCTGGTTTATCGGCGATGGCCAACCCACGCAGCGCCAGAAAGACATGCACAAGTTGGCGCTTGAACATATTCAAACCAATGCATCGATCGTTGCACCAGGTGTCAGCTTTCGGGAGTTGAGTGAGCGCGGGCACCATATGCCCGAAATTTATGTCACCCAGCAGTATGGCTCGCGCTTCCACGGTGTCGGCTTATGCGACGAGTGGCCCGCGATCAAGTACAGAAATGACTGGGAAGAGCGCGGCTATGATGGGGTGCTAGAAGTCGGCATGATGCTTTGCGTCGAAGTCTATATCGGTGAAGTTGGCGGCCCCGATGGTATTAAACTCGAAGACCAGTTGCTGGTAACCGAAGATGGGTTTGAAAATATGGTGTCCTGCCCATTCGATCCGTTGTTGATGGGTTGAGAAAAAAATCGAATAGCATTGGATTTTCCGCTTGATCTATAGCGATTTATAACTATTATTCGGTGAATTACTGGTTTTAAGG
>QNFD01000470.1 GCA_003645435.1 Gammaproteobacteria bacterium
ATGTGTATGGCTACAGTCTGGGTGACTTGCAGGCCACGGCGGACCAGGTGCTGGCACGCTTGCAGACCGTGCCGGGCCTGCGCGACCTCCGCTTGAGCATGGTTCCCGGCTCGCCCGAAGTGCAGGTGATGTTTGACCGTGACAAACTGAACCGCTACGGGCTGAGCCTGGGGGCCGTCAGTGAAACGGTTCGTGGCAAGGTGCGTGGAACTGTTGCCAGCCGTTTCCGCGACCGGGAGCGTCACGTGGACATCCGGGTGCTCAACACCGATGACCAGCGCAATACCCTGACTGCAATCCAGGACCTGATCGTAACCGAGGTCAACGGAGTGCCGATTACGCTCGGAACGGTGGCGGACATGAAGATCGTGACCGGCCCTTCGGAGATCCATCGCCTGGGCAGCAAGCGGGTGGCCATCGTTTCGGCCAATCTCTCGGGCCGTGATCTGGGTTCGGTGACCGCCGATATCCGTGACCGTTTGCGGGGGTTGTCGGTGCCCGGCGGCGTCAGTGTGGAAATGGGCGGTCAGAATGAGGAAATGGACAGTTCGTTCCGGTCCCTGCGCATGGCTATTCTGTTGGCTGTTTTCCTGGTCTACCTGGTGATGGCGGCCCAATTCGAAAGTTTTGTCTACCCCCTGATCATCATGTTCACGGTGCCGCTGGCCATGAGCGGGGCCGTCTATGGGCTTTATCTGCGCGGGATGAGCGTGAGCGTGATCGCGATCATCGGGGCAATCATGCTGGCGGGGATCGTGGTCAACAACGGGATCGTCCTGGTGGATCGCATCAACCAGCTGCGAGCGCGGAAATTGCACCTGGCGGCCGCCGTGGTGCAGGCGGGGTCGGAACGGCTGCGCCCGATTTTGATGACGACGGCGACGACGGTCTTGGGTTTGTTGCCCATGGCGCTGGGGCTGGGCGAGGGGGCCGAGTTGCGGGCGCCGCTGGCGGTGACGGTGATTGCCGGCCTCCTGTTGGCGACCCTGCTGACTCTGGTCGTGGTGCCGGTGGTCTACACGTTGCTGACCGGCGGCGAGCGGCTTCGCACCGCGGCCGACGAATTGGCCGGGGACGGGCGGATGCTGCCGGGACCGGCTGTCCTGCAGTCCGCCGGAAAGGACGCCTGATATGTGGCTGACCTACCTGTCCCTGCGGCGTCCGGTGACGCTGGTGATGATGCTGGCGACGATCGTGCTGCTCGGGGGCGTGAGCCTGCTGAAGGTACCGCTGGATTTCCTGCCGCGCATGGAGTTCCCCTTCATCGCGGTGTGGATCCCCTATCAGGGCGGCATTCCATCGGAGAATGAACGCGAAATCGTACGTCCCATTGAAGAGGTTCTGGCGACCCTGGGTGGGGTGAAGCAGACCTTCAGTTATGCCGACGCCGGTGAGGTGCAGGTGGGCGTGACCTTCGAGTGGGGCCGTGACGTGAACCTGCTGCGCATGGAAGTGAAGGAGAAAATCGATCAGATCCGCAGCCAGTTGCCGGCTGATATTCAGCAGATCTTCCTGCTCACCTTCAACACCAACGACATCCCGATAATCGAGGGCCGCATCTCGGCCAAGGGACGCGATATTTCCGAGAGTTACGACCTTATCGATCAGAAGATCATCGCCCCCCTGCAGCGGATCCCGGGCGTGGGGCGGGTCAATATCGACGGTGTGTTGCCGACCCAGGCCTCGGTCTATCTGCGTTTCGACAAGATCATTGAGCACAACGTCGACGTGAACCGGCTCTTTGCCGAATTGGAAGCAGCCAACGTCGAATTGACGGTCGGGCGCGTGACTGACGGTGGCTTGCGCTATGATGTCCGCACGGTTTCGGGCCTGCACGGGGTCGAGGACCTGCGTGAACTGCCCATCGATGAACGCGGCCTGCGGCTCGGTGATGTTGCCGAAGTCATCTACGGCGCGCCGGCCCTGGCCTACGGTCGCGTTCTCAACCGCGAGCCGGCAATCGCCTTCTGGATTCAAAAGGCGTCCGGCTACAACACGGTCGAAGTGTGCCGGGCGGTCGAGGCCGAACTCGAGCGCATCAATCGTGATCCGTCACTCAAGGGCATCAACAGTTTCACCTTTTTCAACCAGGCCAACGAGATCACCGACTCGCTGCGCAGCCTGCTGCAGGGCGGACTGTTCGGATCCGTGCTGGCCCTTGCCATCCTGTACATGTTCCTGCGACGGCTGAGCATGACCCTCGTCGTTTCGATCGCCATCCCGATGTCGATCCTGGGCACCTGCATTTTTCTTTTCCTGACCGGCCGGTCACTGAACGTGTTGACGATGATGGGACTCATGCTCGGCGTCGGCATGCTGGTGGATAACGCCGTGGTGGTGCTCGAGTCCATCCATCGGCGGCAACGCACGGGCTGCAGTCCGGTGGCCGCCGCGGTGCGCGGCACCAAGGAAGTCGGACGCGCGATCGTGGCTTCGACGTTGACCACGGTCATCGTATTTGCGCCGGTGGTCGTCAGTAAGACCGACGAGTTGGCGGTGTGGCTGGGTGAGGTGGGCGTGACCATCAGCGTGACGTTGCTCTTCTCGCTGCTGATCAGCCTGACGGTGATCCCGGCGCTGTCGATCAAGATGACCCGAACCGGAAGCTCCAGCGGCAAGATCGAGGCAGATGCCCGTTGGTTGCGGGCTCTCAAGCGGTACTATGTGGGTGTGCTGAATTGGACGGCCATCAAACATCCGCTATTGACGGCATTGGTGATCATGCCGCTGGTGCTGGTGGCGACGGTCGGTGCCATGAAGGTGACCGATTTCAAGCCGGATGTCGAAGGCGACCAGGGTATGCGTCGCGAAAGCCTGCGCGTGGGTTTTGACTACACCGGCCCGGTGGACAAATACACCTCCGAGGCGATGGTCAACA
>QNFD01000471.1 GCA_003645435.1 Gammaproteobacteria bacterium
AACGGGCCTGAATCTGGACGATTTCGATGACACCGTTTCCCTGGTCTCTGGTGCCGCGTTGCTAGTAGCTAACGATACCGGTATTCGTAATATCGCGATCGCTTGCGAGACGCCTACGCTAGGCATCTTCTTTGCTACCGAACCGTTTCGATACTGGCCGCGTTACCCGGGACACGAAGCGGCATTTGTTGCCGATGGCTCGGTACCGGGTGTTGAACAAGTCTGTCGCCTGGCTTGCAAGCTCATGAATGGCGAATGAAAATTCTGCACCTGTTTTCCCAGACTCATCTTACCGGCCCTGAAGTTCTCATCAGAAGATTTCAAAGCTGGCGCAACTTTTTGCGATAGAAAAATCGTGACAGGTTTGAAAGTCCTCAGAATGAATTAGTTAGCGCTCTACTTCGATACCTGAATTGTTCTTCGTAATAGACGAAATAAATCTTTCTACGAAATCATCCGAAGAGAAAATATATTCTTGTTCATAATCCTTTCCTACCTTGCTTATATCTTTAATAATCTCTAGCTTTTTAGTATCCCGATTTATCCCGATTATAGAATAATTTATATTTTGCAAAAACTCACAAATTTTCATCGCCCTATTGTTTTGTTCTTGCGTTGTTGTAAACAATATTTCTATATAAATATATGGTGTATATTTTTTAATCGTTTGTTCTAGCCCTCGCAAAACATATAATTCAGCTTCTTCAACATCAATTTTAATAACAGATATATCTTCTTTTAACTGGAGCAAGTTAACAAGAGAATCTCCAGGTAGAACTACTGTATCAAAGGAGTATTCCATGTTGTTGTGACTTTGATGTTCCTTTATAAGAGAGCCTGTTCCATCACCTAGTCGGCTTGCATAGAAGGACAATATTTCTTTTGATTCGCCCAAAGCAAAAGTAAACAATTTAGCATTCTTAAAACTGTTGAGCCTGATCAATTCTTGCGTATAAAAGGTACATGCAGGATTTGGGTCTACGCCATAATAATTTATATTGCTAGATATAGCCTTTAATTTAACCAGATATAAGCCGACATTAACACCGACATCTATAACACACCCTTTCTTGGTGCTAATAAATGAACGGAGGCAATCAGACATAAAGATCTCTTCCGGAATAATGTATCCACCATTTCTCATTCCATAAATGAGAGGAATTTTGATTTTCAATCCAAAGTATGTTGACTTGACATATCTTATAAATACTTTTGATATGACCGCTACAAACTCCCGTTTTATTTTTTTCACTATTTTATTAAATAGCATTGTTTCTCCTATAGCGCTAACGCTGCATTAACCGGATCTACAAAACGCGCAGCGTTTTGTAGATCCGGTTAATGCCTTGTTGGACGAAGCCGATAACGCGGAGTCAACCAGCTTTGTCATAATAAATTGGTATAACCTCATTATCGGTCATCCCTGATAACCGGTAAATTGTAATCTCCACAAACTACATGAGGTTACCAACCGATGAAAACATCAAACAACCCGCAATTCAACCGTTACTACGAACTGCACTGCAAACATCTCAAGCTCAAAGGACTGCAACCCAAAACCATTGATGCTTATACCCGGGCTCTACGCCGTATCACCATGTCTCCCAATACCAGTAATACGCGGTTTTGAAAAATACCAGCGGCTATTACTTGCGTTATTGCAGGCTAAAGAAAAAAGATTTTTAGGCAATGTATTTAAACGCATTGGCACTTTGCCGTGCGTTGTCGACGCCAGGCTAGTAACTGTTATTAAAGGCTATTTAGGAATGATTTCAAGCTGAGGAAAAATTGTCTCGGCCGAAATATTATTTAAACAGTTGTAATGGCCGAATTTACATTGACGCTGAAAGCAGGGTGAGCAATCCAGTTGTAACCAGTTGATGCTTGCATCGTTTGTCAATGGGGGGGTGTATTCCGGGCTTGACGAACCATATATTGCTATCACCCGGGTGCCGACCGCGGCTGCGATATGCATTAATCCTGAATCATTGGTGACCGTAACATCGGCCTGTGCTATTAAATCTACCGCATCGGCAATTTGCGTATTGCCGCAAAGATTGATACCCGCTCCACCAGCCCTGGTGACAATTTCCTGCGCCAGGGGCCCATCCTTTGCAGAACCAATTATCCAGGCCTGTGCCCCCGCCTGTTCGATTCGTCTGATCAAGTCGGCAAAATGACTGGCCGGCCATTGTTTCGCGGGACCATATTCAGCGCCTGGTAACAGGGCCACCGTATACTTTTCCGAGTCGAGGCCGAGACCCTCCATACAGCGCTGTGCGTTTTCTTTATCTACATCTAAACCGGGCTGAAAAACCTCGAGTTCATCGCTGCTATGCCCTAGTCCGAGATAACTAAAACGTTTCACGGTTTGATCGAGATATTTTTTATCGAATGGTCGAATATCGTTTAAAAGGCCATAGCGAAATTCGCCTTTAAAACCGGTGCGCTGCGGGATATTGGCAAAAAAGGGAACCAGCGCTGACTTAAACGAGCGTGGTAGGACAATTGCCTGTGAATAGTTTTTGCCGCGCAATTGCTTACCCAGCTGATAACGTTTCTTTAGGCCGCCCTCGCCATGACCGACGTTTAAAACATGCGCTTCGCGAATCTCCGGGATACGCTGGATAATCGGAAGCGACCAGCCTGGTGCGACAACGTCAATCTGGCATTCGGGTAAGCGTTGTTTTAAAAGTTTGAACAAACTTTGCGCCATTACCATATCGCCCACCCATGATGGTCCGATAACCAGTATGGCAGGGGTGGGGGACTGCTGATGTGGCATGTTACTGGCCGATAAAATGCTGATTACTCAACCAGTCCATGTATTCTGGGATCGCCTGTTCGACGGTTTTAAAGGGTTCGCTGAAGCC
>QNFD01000472.1 GCA_003645435.1 Gammaproteobacteria bacterium
TGTGCGAAAAAATTGCTCGCGATGACGGACCGCATCTACCCTCAATTCGCGACCCATAACGCGCATTCGGTAGCCGCAGTATTGCAACTCGCACAGGGAGAAGACAATTTTGAATTCCAGCGCCTGCACGGCATGGGTGAGTCATTGTATGATTCCGTACTGCGCGATCAGAAATGCAGATGCCGTATTTATGCGCCGGTTGGTAAACACCAGGACCTGTTGGCCTACCTGGTACGTCGGCTGCTGGAAAATGGCGCTAACAGTTCATTTGTCAATCAAATCGTCGATACCAGCATCACGCCGGAAGATATTGCGCGTGATCCATTCGACCAGGTGACCGGGTTGGGGAAAGATATAGCTAATCCGAATATTGCCCAACCGCGGTTTATTTATGGCGAGCAGAGACGTAATTCGAAGGGCTGGGACATCACCGATATTGTACAAATTAAGAAAATTCAACAAAAACGAGAATCCTGGCGGAAAACCACCTGGCAGGCGGGTCCCATGCTTGCCTCGGGCGAGAGCGATGGCGAGACTATCGAAGTGTTTAACCCGGCAAACGGGGCTGATCTGGTAGGTCATGTGCAGCAGGCGAACATGGCGGATATTGAGTCGGCGATTCAGCAAGCTTGCGATGGATTTATGAACTGGTCTGAAACACCGGTGCAAACTCGTGCGGCCTGCCTGCGGCGACTGGCAGACCTGTACGAATCAAATGCCGAGGAATTATTTGCGCTCGCCGCGCGTGAAGCGGGTAAAAACTGGCTCGATGCCGTCGGTGAAATCCGTGAGGCGGTTGACTTTGCGCTCTATTATGCCAACGAGGCCGAGCGTGTTGATGGTATTGGCGAGGCCAGGGGAGTTATCGTATGCATATCGCCATGGAATTTCCCGTTGGCAATTTTTACCGGCCAGATTCTCGCCGCGCTTGCTGCCGGTAATTGCGTGATTGCGAAACCGGCCGAACAAACCAGCCTGATAGCCGCGCGCGCGCTTGAGTTAATGCACGAGGCCGGGATTCCAAAACCGGTGATTCAGCTTTTACCAGGAGCCGGCGCAAGCATTGGTGCCGCACTCACCGCTGATGCGCGCATAGCCGGTGTTTGTTTTACTGGCTCGACCATTACCGCCCAGCACATTAATCACAACATGGCGAAGCATCTGGCCGCCGATGCGCCGCTCATCGCCGAAACCGGTGGATTGAATGCAATGATTGTCGATTCTTCGGCACTACCCGAACAGGTGGTGCGTGATGTCCTGGCGTCATCGTTTCAAAGCGCCGGCCAGCGGTGTTCAGCCCTGCGTATGTTATATATACAAAAAGATATCGCGGATAAGTTACTCGAAATGTTATTTGGCGCAATGGACGAACTGAGCGTCGGCGATCCCTGGTTACTATCGACCGATGTAGGGCCGGTTATCGATGTCGCCGCCAAAACCAAAATTGACAAGCATTGCGAAGCGATGTCTGAGAAGGGCAAACTGCTGAAGCAGGTGGCAATTCCTGAACAGGGGTTATTTGTCGCACCAACAGTAATCCGCTTAAACGGTATCGAAGAGCTCGAAGAAGAAATCTTTGGCCCGGTACTGCACGTAGCAACCTTCGAAGCCAGCCAAATTGACCAGGTAGTGGATGCCGTCAATGCCAGGGGTTTTGGCCTGACTTTCGGAATTCACACCCGTATAGACAGCAGGGTTGAACAAATCGTGAAACGGATTAAGGCCGGTAACATTTACGTCAATCGGAACCAGATTGGCGCAGTAGTTGGCTCGCAACCTTTTGGCGGAGAGGGTTTATCCGGTACCGGACCCAAGGCCGGGGGGCCGGCTTACGTGCAAAGGTTTCGGAAAAACCAGGCGCAATTAGTTGAATCCGATTCATCGTTCGAGGTTGATAGTCAGCATCTACAGAACCTGGTTGACGATGCAGGTAAGCTCGAAACATTACAAGACCGCGATGAAGCGATTAATCAGGTTATAGAAATACTGGGTCTCGATTTTAAACCCGGGTATGCCGATGAGGCCCGTGATATGCCGGGCCCCACTGGAGAATCCAATCGCCTATCGGTACATCCTCGCGGTTTGATGTTATGTCTTGGCCCGACAGCGGAGATCGCTTTGAATCAGGCTATGTTAGCGCTGGCGATGGGAAACCGGGCGGTAATGATTGCAGACGGTATCAGGGACGCGCTGACAGAATTCAAGCGAGCCGGCCTGCCGGTAACCGGGATCGAAGGAAGCTTGAATCCACAGGTACTTGGCCAGGTAACCGGGATTGACGGCGTAATGACGCAGGCCGATTTGCAAACCAAACGGGACTATCGGCAAGCGCTTGCCGGCAGGGAAGGGATGTTAATCCCGCTAATTTCCGAGACCAATGCTGCCGAGCGACTAGTTATAGAACGCCATCTATGTATCGATACCACCGCAGCGGGCGGCAATGCGAGCCTGATTGCGTCTGGAGGTTAGTCAGGGTAGCCCGACACTGATTCAGGACACCACCCGGTAAAACTCAGTGTGATGACAATGGGGGCAGGGTGGAATGTGGCTGGTTTTAGTCAGGTTGATGGTTTGTACGCAGTTTTTACAACACAGGGTTCCGGCACTGCAAATTTCACCGGTGCGATAACTATCGGTCGCTCTGTCGTCGATTTCGTTTTTATTTTCTTCTTCAAAGGAACGAAAATCGAGCCAGGTTTTGTCGGCGGCGCGTGCGATCAGCTCTGCAAATTTATCTTCCACCAGGGTCAAGTCGAAGCTAAGCCAGTCTTTTAGCTCCTTGCCCTGTTGATTGATGGCTTTGTTTGCACTTTTTATATCGCGTTTTAGTGCTTTACCCAGGCGCTCGGATTCTTTTTTGGTTAA
>QNFD01000473.1 GCA_003645435.1 Gammaproteobacteria bacterium
ATAAAGAATACCGAAAAAGGGCGGCCCCGCTTGTTAATCCACCGCGATTCGGCAAAACGCAAAAATTGCCTGTTCTTGAGACCGGTCAAAAAATCCTGGTTGGCCTGCTTCACCAGCTGCCGACGACTGCTTTGCTCAAACATATCGATACGTCTGAACATCAAAAATGCAAGCGCATAAATAATCAGGAAAGTAACCAGGTAAAAAATAACTGACTTTATCAGCTGGTCGAGCAAAAACGCCCTCGGCAGCAGGGAACAGGACCACATCCGGTATTTTGGTAAATAGACAAGCGAGTACAGGCTCATGTTGCCATTATTATCCGCCGTGCTGAAAACAACCGGGTGTGCATGGTTTCTCAACTCCTCCAGCGAGAGTCCGAGCTGGTCCCGCACAGATTTATCAAACATCTCGATGCGTTGCCGCGGAATCGGTTCGTCGATTAATTGGCGCAGCAGGGCTTTGTCGGCGATACCACTTGCATAGGCATAGTAAAAATCGCGATCGTGAAATATCTTTAACTGGTAAGGTGGGCCATCGGCTTTCTCATGGCCCATCAAATCGAGCCGGGGCATGAGTTCCCGCGGCTTGATACCGGCCGTCATCACGCCTACGAGTTGGCCATCGGCATCCCGAATTCCCTTGCGAATAGGGATAACCAGATCACCGAGTGCCGGCAAAAAGTAAGTTCTGCCCAAAACCATTCGCTCGAGCTGTATCGCCCTGGTGAAAGATTCCCGACTATTCTCCTGTTGCCTCAGATTAGGCATCTTGCTCAGATCAAGATTGGAACTGCCCACCGTAATTTTGCCTTCCAGGTTGGCAAGCCCAAAGCCGAGCAACGATTTATTCTGCTGCAGAATATTGTCGAGCAGGCGTTGAGTTCTAGCTATGCTGCCCGCAGACTTATCCGCAATAATCTGCCGTCCCAGCAGATCGAGCATAATTTCCTGCTGGTTGAAGTTCGACGTAACCGAGGACGCGAAAATTCGGTTCAGATAAGCAAGCTCGATCGCGGAGTCAGATTTTATCTCTTCCCATCTGCTGTACGCAGTCGCAACCAGGTATACCAGGCCTAACACCAGGAACACGTTGTAAATTAACCAGATATTCTTTTTGAACGGCACCGGATTTCGATCTGCAGGTTGGAATTATTATAAGAAGTGTAGTATAGCCGCGTTTTTTGGCTATATTGACCCCACTTTCTAATCGCCAACAGAACACAGATCTGACCGGGGCCGGCACCCCGGTCAACGCTTACAAAAATTTAAACCTGCCGCCAACTAGTGATTAGTTATCCTGTCGATACCAAACTGATTCAGGATCTGTTTGACAGCATCGAGCGCGCCCTGCATTTGCTGCTGATCAAGCCGCCCGATACAACCCATGCGGAAACTGTCGGCCACGGTCAGCTTGCCCGGATAAATAACGTAACCCTGGTCCTTGAGGCCGTCGTAAAAGGCATCGAAATCAAACTCAGGGTTTGCCGGCATATGGAAAGTAATAATAATCGGCGCCTGCAACTCGTCTGGCAGCAAGGTTTTAAACCCCAGTGCACGCATGCCAGTCACCAATAGCTCGCGGTTGGCCTGGTAACGGCCTCCTCGACCCTCTACGCCGCCCTCGGCTTCGTACTCGGTTAGCGCCTGATCGAAGGCGAGTAACACGTGGGTCGGCGGAGTAAAGCGCCACTGCCGATTTTTCTGCATCGCACGCCATTGCTCATAAAGATCAAGCACCAGTGAAGGAGAATTACCCTCGGTCTTTTCAAGGGCGCTTTCGCGCGCAATACAAAATCCCATCCCGGGCGCACCTTCGAGGCACTTGTTACTCGAAGCCACCACCGCGTCGAATTCAATTTCTGTTGCATCGAGCGGTAGCGCGCCGAATGCGCTCATCGAATCGATCAACAGGCTGCGCTGGTGACGCGCCACAATCGCGGCGACTTCTTTGATCGGGTTGAGGATTCCCGACGTGGTTTCACAATGCACCACGACCACGTGGCTGATGGCTGCATCGGCGTCGAGAGCAGCATCGAGCCTGGCGGTATCGACCGGCACGTCCTCGGCAGTCTCATGGGTCACATACTCACGCTTGTAATAATCACAGATTTTAGCGATACGCTTGCCATAAGCGCCATTGATCAAAATCAGCAGCTTGCCATCGGCCGGCACGAAGTTACCGATCATGGCTTCGACCACGAAAGTACCACTTCCCTGCAAGGGCACGCTGACATAATTGCCCTCTCCGTTAACAATATAGACCAGACGCTCGAGGATACGTGCGTTTATATCGATGAATTTCGCGTCGCGAGAGCCATAATCATGCAGCATCGCCTGCTTGACTGTAAGTGATGTAGTAAGCGGACCCGGGGTCAGCAGATAGGGGTCACCGCTAGGTGAACTGGCGGCATCCTGGTTGGTGTTGTCGGTCATTGAACTTGCCCTGGTAAAAGTTAGTGGTTGAATGGTTGCCATTTATACCTTTGATAAATACTATCTATCAAATCGATAATACAAATGCCTCGGATAGACTGTGCCAATATCACATGCCCATCTGCGTTCTTTTCATGCGGTTGCCACGCACGGCAGCTTCACCCGTGCTGCCGAAATGCTGCATATTACGCAACCCACGCTCTCCGGCCAGGTCAAGGAACTCGAGGAACGTTACGGCACCAAACTATTTGTACGCCATGGTCGGCGCATCGAATTGACCGATATCGGCAAATCGGCATTCAGCATCACCCGACTGATGTTTCGCCATGAAGAAGAAGTCGAGCACTTGTTGCAATCCGCGCGTGCGCTGACTTCAGGCGAGTTACGTGTCGCCGCCGACTCACCCTATAT
>QNFD01000474.1 GCA_003645435.1 Gammaproteobacteria bacterium
AAAAATTACCACTACGCGCTGATTGGTATCCTTCACCCAGCCTTGCATCTTAAGCAGTTCTATCTGCAGTTCATGCTTATGGCGTTCATATTCGACCACGCCAATTTTCTTTTTATAGGGATACGCTCCATCGGCATTCCATGGAATTCGGCCATTTTTTGCATTCAGGTCAAAAACAATGCCATTCGGTGATTTTTTTCTGCCTTTGTGGAGTTGCACCACCTTCTCTTTATGTTTAGCCGACATCTTTTTCCTCGTTAGCTATTTGATCTCTTTGCTATGAATGTAGCAGTACATCAATCAATAAAAACCTTTCTGGCATTAGTACATCACAGACGGCATGGAAGTAGGTTGATATGGATCAACTTTATCGACGGAAAGCTATATGGAGCAGTAATTCCGCAGATGACATATTAAAAAACACTTAAAACCTTCGTCATTCCGGCGCAGGCCGGAATCCAGTGGTTTGGACGACTAATTGGATACCGAATCAAGCCCGGTATGACGGTACCGATTTAACGGGACAGCCGTGACCTGTTATCTGGACACTCTTCGAGATTTGTTATAGGTTGTGGGTATGAACTAACGAGAACGAGGAAATATTTATGGCTAAAGCATCCAAAACAAAAATGCCCACGAAAATAAAAAACAAGGAGTACGAAAAAGAACTGGCCAATTTGCAGATCGAACTGGTCAAGCTACAGGAGTGGATCAAAGAAAAAGGTTTGAAGGTGGTCTGCATCTTCGAAGGCCGCGATGCCGCCGGCAAGGGGGGCGTGATCAAGCGCATTACGCAAAGCCTTAATCCGCGGATTTGCCGGGTGGTGGCGCTGGGCACACCAACCGAGCGTGAAAAAACCCAATGGTATTTTCAACGCTATGTACCGCATCTGCCGGCAGCCGGCGAAATGGTATTGTTTGATCGCAGCTGGTACAACAGGGCGGGTGTTGAGAAGGTGATGGGATTTTGCAGCGATGAAGAATACCAGGAATTTATGCGCAGCTGTCCGGAGTTCGAGCGCATGCTGGTTAGATCCGGAATACTACTGGTCAAATACTGGTTTTCAGTCAGCGACGAGGAACAAGAACGGCGTTTTCAGGGTCGTATCAAAGACCCGACCAAGCGCTGGAAATTGAGTCCGATGGACCTGGAGTCACGCAATCTCTGGTTGGAGTATTCGAAGGCAAAGGATGATAATTTTGCGCATACCGATATTAAGCAGGCGCCCTGGTACGTGGTCAACGCGGATATAAAAAAACACGCCCGCCTGAATTGCATCAAACACCTGTTGAGCCTGATACCCTACGAAGATTTAACCCCGGAACCGGTTAAACTGGAACCGAGGAAAAAAGCGAGCGGGTACGTGCGCCCACCTATGGCTGATCAAACCTTCGTGCCGGAACACCATTAATAATTGACTACAAATCAGCGTGTTTGAGGAAGATCCCGGGTGGAAACTGGTTGCCGGTTTCGGGGTGTCGAAGCGTTCGCTTCAGGACAAAATCAAATAGCAATGGATTGATGTTGTAGATCTCGTTGAGAAGTAATCGCTCCTGCGCCGTGATAAATCCTTCAGAGACGAGCGCACTGGTGCGGATCACGACATTCACCGCGGGCAGGGGATAATCGCTGCCATTGACGAGGCGTGAGTGTAAATCTCCGCGTTCAATTATGCCGGCAAGCGGAACGGGAAGCCGATTCGCCTGGGTGATGGCCGAGATATCTCCGAACAAAAGACCTTCGTATTTTTTTTCGTCCAGCAGGCGCAGGAACAGGTCAAAATTCGAAACCTGCCTTTTTTCAGGATCGTCAAGATCGATACTTGTGCCGAGTGAAGCAACGTGTGCCATGATAACCTTGACCCCGCGATCAAGTGCTCGCCGAAAGCGTAACGGGTTTCCGTATTTCTGGTCCTCCCCGGCTTCGACTGCATATTCAATTCCAACATGGGTGAGAATCACCATATTGTTTCTCTTCACCGCATCATAGTAAGAATCGAGCATGGGGCTGGATGCATCTATGGCCATCGTATTAGGGAGCCATTTGATCATTTTCGCACCTCGCTTCGCCCAGTAGTCGAGACGCTCAACCGCATCTTTTCGATACGGGTGTACCGATATGGTCGGGATGAAGAGATCCGGATACTGCTTTGCCAGGTCCATCACGTAACGATTAGGCGTATAGAACTCGGTTTTGTCCTCGATCGGGTCTCCTGTTTCGCTGTAACTTTTGTCGAAGGCGAGTATGCGGAATTTTCCTCGATTTGGAATTCCCTTGATCAGCCGAACGAGCCGGTCGATGTACTGCGCGTCGGCGTTATCGATATCGGTGATACCCGAGCTGCTTTTATACACGCTAAACTGGATATACTTCACCGGGTGCAGTAGGGATTGCATCGAAGGATTGACGTAGGCGCCGGTTCCGCCTTTTCCGAGTCCGACGATGTGGACGTGATAATCCATGGTTTGACCTTCGTCGATATCTGCGTAGGCTTTATTGATCAGCGCCTGCGCTTCGGGGCTGATTTGATTGAGGTCCTCGGGCTGGCCATTAAATGCACCGCCGAAGCTTGCGCAGGCCGACGCCGACAAGAGAAATACAATCGCAGCCGCAGAACGAGCAATCATGGTTTATATGGTCGTCCGTTTATGCAGGTATCGCAAGTAGACCAGGCAGCCAATACTCGCAGCGATGTGTTTGAGGCTGTGACCGCTGATGAAACCTAGTGACTGGAATATTTGGTCATCGAAAATTTCAAGCACCTTGGCCGCCAGGTAACAGGCAAGAAATATCCAGATATCCCGATCACGGGTATATTTAGAACTGAACATCAGCAATATCA
>QNFD01000475.1 GCA_003645435.1 Gammaproteobacteria bacterium
CTAAACCTCCTGGTAATTTCCTGAACCCGCGTTCCGCGCCAAATTTTTTGTAAGGACATAGAGCATTGGGGGGATTATTATGGTAGAGTGTGCCGCCAAATTTTTTGGCCACCAACATTTTTTAACTACTGAGGTAAACAGTGAACCAAAGCGATAGTGATATTCAACTGCAGGTCTGGAAAGACCTTGCAATTAGCAAACAGATTTTAATGGGGGCCGCTACCGACGCCCTGGGCCTGGACTCTGCATGTACCACAGATGAACTCAAGTCCGCTATGAACAAGGCCATCCAACAGGCCAAAGACGCAGATATCACTGTTGTTACCACCCGGGAACAGGCTGATAAAGACATCGCTGAAATGAAGCAACAGGCCACCGATAGTGAGCAGGCCCGCATCGAGGCCGAGGAAAAAGTTGCCCAGGCATTAAAGGTTCGCGAAACTGCTGAAAGACAACTGGCCGCAGGCCGCGCGGAAAATGCCGAGGCGCTAAAGAAAGCCCGTGCCGAGATAACCGACAAACAAAGCAAACTGAAAGCCATCTCCAAGGCACTCGCCGACACCCCGGAAAATGTTGTTAAAAAACTGAAAACCCTGAAAAAGCAGAAACTCGAAGAATCCAGGCTGCGCACTCAAACAGAGGCAAAACTGCTGACGACACGCAAGGACAAGGCCAAGCTGGAAGCAGAAATTGAAAACCGCAAGTCGCTAAACGAACAGTCACTACCACTAATTGCGCAGCTGCGAGAACTTCACTCGACCTGTAATAAACAAAGCAAGAAAATCAAATCACTTAGCGAAGACAAAAAAGCAACTATCAAAATCCCAAAACTCGATGAAGAGTTACTCGAAAGCCTCGAAAAAGCCCTGACCGAAGCCGGCTAAATCGTTTCTTCAAAGAATATCTCGAATCAGTAATTGCAGCGATTCGAGGCCGCGAAACTGGTTCAGGTTCAATTCAAAGTGAATTTGAATTTTGCTGTAGCCGGCGTTCAGCACCGAGTCAGGCTGGAAAAATGCAATTGCATCGAGTGATTCTTTGGATTGCGGCGGGCTTAACACCAGTTTCAAGTGCTTGTCGGCAAGCACTCGCTGATTGATCACATCGAATTCACCAACAAAACTCGGTGTCGGAAAGCGTTGTCCCCAGGGCGCCAGATTTTGCAGGGCCCTGGCAAACTCCAGGTTAAAATACGCATTATCGAGCGAACCATCGCATTCGATTGTCGCCGAAAAACACCCGGGATCGGCCATATCCGAAATCACCTGGGTAAATCTCTCGGTAAACTGCTCCAGACTGGATTGCTCAAGGCTGAGCCCCGCGGCCATAGCGTGACCGCCAAATTTGAGAATCATGCCCGGATATCGTTTATCCACGGTATCCAGCATATCGCGCAAGTGAATGCCTGGCACGGATCTGCCTGAACCCTTCAGATAACCGTCTTCGGACTTCGCAAACACAATCCCCGGTCGGTGATATTTTTCACGAATCCTGGCGGCGACGATACCAACAATACCCTCATGCCAGTGCGCTTGATAAAGTACGATAGCATGCTTCGATTGCATCCCCTGGTCATCCAATGAATCAAGCTGCTGCTCTGCCTCAATGCTCATTTGTTGTTGAATATTCTTCCGTAACAAATTGATATTGTTCAATTTGTCTGCAAGAGAATAAGCTCTTTCCCGATTATCGGCCAACAGACACCGGACCCCGACGGTTATATCATCGAGACGACCGGCGGCGTTTATCTTGGGTGCAATAGAAAAACCAATGTCGGTGCTGGTGAGACTGGATGGAATTTTCTTTGACAGCTCGATCAGGGCCTTAATCCCCTGGCCACAATATCCAGCCCGGATCCGTCGCAAACCCTCGTTGACGAGAATCCGATTGTTATAGTCGAGTGGTACCAGATCAGCCAGTGTGCCGATGGCTACGAGGTCGAGACAGACAGCCAGGTTCGGCTCGGGGCGCGCATCATTGAACCAGTCTCGCGCCCTTAAAGTCTTGCGCAGGGCCAGCATCAGATAAAAAGCGACACCGACACCTGCCAGGTTTTTACCCTGCGTTTCGTCGTCCCAGGCATTTTGATTCACGATCACAGAGGCATTGGGTAATTTGCTCGCCGGTAAATGGTGATCGGTTACAATAATATCGATACCATGACCACGTAACAGGTCTATGCCATCGAAACTGGCAATACCATTGTCCACGGTAATGACGCAGTGCGGTGTTTGCTGAATTATTCTTTGCGCCGCCGATATTGACAGACCATAGCCATCGACAAATCGATCGGGCATCAGGTAATCCGTGTTTTTATGACCTAGTAATGCCAACGCTCGCACACACAAGGCGGTACTGGTGGCGCCATCGGCGTCATAATCACCAAAAATTAGCACCCGCTTGTTGTCGATGATATGTTCGGCAAGTAAATCGGCCGCTAATTGTAAATGCCTGATATGGTCGATATCGAGCATATTTTTTATCGCATACCGGGTTTCAACTTCGGATTTAACGCCACGCGCCGCCAGTATGCGCCAGAATAACGGGTCTAAGTCCTGTGTTCTGGGCAATGACGAGTCAGAGACACTACGTACGATAATTTGCTTATCGGTCATTCCAGTTTGCCTGGTATTGACTGGCGGTAAGCAGGTTTTTCGGTTTGCACCACCATTTCAATCTCGAAGCGGGCTTTAGCGCATAGTCGAACCCGGATCCGGCCCTCAGCCTGAGGCTGCACCGCTGTTTTTTGACAGCGTCGAGCAAGGGCTTAAACAGTTTCTGTTCGATACGCTGTAATAGCACCTGCAAATTACTCTCGGTATCAGTTTTCAATGCCTCAAGC
>QNFD01000476.1 GCA_003645435.1 Gammaproteobacteria bacterium
CCCGGGTGAGCAGTTCAACTGGCATTTTGATACCAACGAATTCACCATTACGATGCTGTTGAATCCGGCCAGTAGCGGCGGCCATTTCGAATATGTGCCGGCGTTACGCAGCCAGGATGATGAGTGTTATGACGAGGTCAAAAAAGTCCTCGACGGTGATCGCAGCTGGGTTAAACGACTGACATTAAATGCCGGCGATCTGCAATTTTTCCTCGGCCGATTTTCTCTGCACCAGGTCACCGAAAATACCGGTGACGAGGATCGGTTGTTGCTGATTATGTCGTTTACCGAAAAACCGGGTATGGTTGGTAACGCGGTGCGGGTTAAGGATTTGTACGGTAAGACTACCGACGTTCATGAAATGGATCGGGTTCGTTCGGATGGGTTGATTGATTAGTGACATTGATGCCTTCACTGCTGCGCACCCTCACCCTAGCCCTCTCCCTCAAGGGAGAGGGGACTTGAAACTCCCTCGCCCCTCTGGGGAGAGGGTTGGGGTGAGGGGATTTTTGTTCAATACGCCAATCTCACGAAACAAGCCCTGCATTTCCCTGTTATGAATAAACGACAGGTTATACGGATGCTCGCTGACCAGTTTTTGGTAGTTTGTCGAGAGTTCCAGCGACTCGATCGTCTCGGCAATTTTTCCCCATAACACCAGGGTCACCGGGTGTTTCGCCGATGGCGCCAGCAGTTCCAGTAGTCGCCCCAGGAAACCCTGCCAGTACTTCGCTTCTATCACCGGTTTTCGCATTGAATGCAACACGGGTGTCGCGTTCAACATTAGAAAACCCCGATCTTGCAGGGCCTGGAACAGGTCTCCCATGGTCTGGATCATGCCTGACTTGTCGACCATGGCGATACTGGCCTGCGATATTTTCCCTTCCGGGTCAGCCTCGATAAATCCCTCGGCGAGCAAAGCTGTTTTGATTATATTACGCATCGAGGTGGCGCGGTTGACTGGCTTGCTTAAGCCCGTTTCACTCCACAGTGCGTCCACCGCGGCGTCATAAAAGGCAATACCGTTTGCCGATTCTGCACGCGGGTAGGGAGATTCACCGATGAGGATATAACGCAGGTTTTGTCGATCGCGGCGAAAGGCGCTAAATAGTTGATCGATGCCGGGTAACCAGTCGTTTGATTGCACCAGCTCTGTTAAATAGTCGGTATCAACCGACTGTAGCGCTTCGATCAGGATGTCCTTCCATTGATCGTGAACTTCAGCCCGTGAGATAAAGGTCTCGCGGTTAAACTGCATTACTCATCTAGGAGCGCATCCAGTCGAATTTTGCCGATCTTGCCAATCTCGGCGATGCTGGTATCGAATTCGACACGCACAGTATTTTGCAGACGTCTCTCGACGGCTTCGATAATCTGGTTTTTATTCAGGCCGGTTACCGCAATCACGAACGGAAATTCAAATTTATCGCGGTAAGCCTGGTTCAGCGACTGCAGCTGTACGAGCTCATCCGCGCTGCACTGATCCAGTCCTGCTCGGGATTGTTCCTGTCGAGAATCGTCGGTCAGGGTGCCGGCATCGGCTTCTTTGCCGGCGAGTTCAGGATGGTTGCAAATTAAGGCCATGCGTTGAAATTCGGGGGATTTCTCGACCGTTTCAACCATGCATTGATGTAGCTGGGCGGTCGAATTAAACGGCAGACAATCGTAGACCAGGTCGGCAACCCAGGGTGAGTGTTCGAAGATTCCACCCAGTGACTCGACGAATTGTTCGCGGTCATACAGGTTGAGATTGGCTAGCGATATCTTGCTCGTCATGGGCAATATTATGCAGGTTTCCAGGGGTGCCTGTCTATCCAGTGATGCGCGATGTCGATGCGCCTGCATATCCATACCCGATCATGGCTTTGCACATGATCGAGAAAGCGCTGCAATGCGGCAAAACGTCCCGGTCTGCCGGCGATTCGGCAATGCAGGCCAACCGATAACATTTTTGGTCTTGATTCCCCTTCTTTATAAAGCACATCGAAGCTGTCGCGCAGGTATTGATAAAACTGTTCGCCGCTATTGAAGCCCTGCGCCGTGGCGAAGCGCATATCGTTGGTGTCCAGCGTGTAGGGCACGACCAGGTGGGGTTTAAGCGTGCCGTCGGAAGTTTCCACCTCGGTCCAGAAGGGTAAATCATCACCGTAGTAGTCGGAGTCGTATAGCAGGTTACCGTTTTCTACTACCAGGCGGCGTGTATTAGGACTATCGCGACCGGTATACCAGCCCTGTGGCATGACCCCGGTTAATTGCTTGATGATATTCAATGCGTTTTGCATGTGTTCGCGTTCGGTAATTTCGTCGGTATCCTGGTAGTGGATCCAGCGCAGGCCGTGACATGCGACCTCGTGACCCAGGCTGATGAAAACACGGGCCAGTTCCGGATGGCGTTGCATCGCCATCGCGACGCCAAAGATAGTCAGTGGTAACCCGCGCTGTTGAAATTCACGCAGTAGACGCCAGACGCCGGCACGTGAGCCATACTCGTAAATCGATTCTATGCTCATATGACGAGCCGGATAGCTCTTAGCGCCGATAATTTCAGAGAGGAACTGCTCCGAGCCTGCATCCCCATGCAATACATTGCTTTCCCCGCCTTCCTCGTAATTGAGCACGAACTGGAGCGCGATTCGGGCATTGCCTGGCCAGTCCGCCTTAGGCGGATTTTGACCATAACCAATCAGGTCTCGGGGATAATCTTCTTCGTCAAACATGGCCAGGGGATCAGGAGTGCTTTAACCGGTTAACAGGATAGTAGCGAGATCGGGCTGTACTTCCTCGGACTTGTGCTCGATTCGATTTTCTATATGCAGCAGGTGCTGATTCATAATCTCGA
>QNFD01000477.1 GCA_003645435.1 Gammaproteobacteria bacterium
GCAGTATTGCCGGCTCACTGATACGATTAAGCGCGTCCCAGATAAAATCATGATTTTTTTCGATTTCTTTAACTGTTTTCAGATATTCGTCGATCTGAATTCGTAGGCGCACAGATTCAAGTGGCTTGCCGATTGCAAGAACCCCCTTTGAGCGAATATTGAGCGCAAGTGCCTTGAACCGGTAATCGCTAATGTCGTCAATATCGGGCAAGGCCAACAGGCTCTGGTAAATTTTGCCTATGCCAAAATAAGCGCCCGAGAGAATAATAGCCTTGTAATTTTCGTCCGTGGGCAGGATGTCGTCCTGTTTCAGCTCTTCAAAAAAGGGTTCGATAATGTGGTAGCGCCCGGCGCGGTAATTCATCAAAGCCGAATTAATATAATTAGCAGAACGGTCGGGCTGGGCACTGCTCTCAGCCAGGTCCTGGTAGGCCCGGGCAGCCGGCATCCAGGATTCCTCGGTTTCGAGCTGGAAGGCCTGTAGAAACGCTTCTTCCTGGGGAGTTAATGTTGCCTCGTCGAGCACCCCCGGTACTACTTCTGGTGTTTCCACGGATGTTTTCGACACTGTTGCGGTCTGACATGAGCCAAGAACTGCAGCCAGAAGCAATATAAACGCTATTTTTATATAAGTCAGATTCATGGAATGGTAGTAATTAAGCGAAAAAGGGATGCCGCCTTTGCGCAATATTCGGGCTAGCAGCCTGTCGGACTTAGGGAGAATCTACTGCGCTGATGGGAGAGCGGCCCATATTTCCCCGATTTATCGTTGCGTAGGATCTACTATGCGCCTCAAAATCGGGAAAATCTGGTCTCACTCTCCCACCATGCTCGCTACGATTCCCTAAGTCCAACAGACTGCTAGCAGCTTGCCGATTAGCATAATAGTGTACACTCTTTTGGATGAGCGGCGTACTCTATATTGTGGCGACACCAATCGGGAATCTGGGTGACATTAGTCTGCGCGCGATCGATACCCTGAAACAGGTTGATCTGATTGCAGCTGAAGATACGCGCCATAGTACGCGCCTGCTAAATCATCTCGGCATTAGTAAAAAACTCATCTCGCTACATGAGCATAACGAGCATTCACGTGTTGCGAGTATGCTTGAAAAACTGCTTGCCGGTATGGATATTGCACTGATATCCGATGCCGGTACGCCCTTGATCTCCGACCCCGGCTACACGCTGGTAAAGGCAGTTACCGAGGCCGGCATCAAGGTCTGTCCAGTGCCCGGTGCCAGCAGCATCATCGCTGCCCTGAGCGGTTCGGGTCTGGCCACGGATAAATTCACCTACTTTGGTTTTCTGCCGCAAAAAAATGTCGAGCGTGTCGCCAGGTTAAATAAGATGAAAGATCAGAGAGGCACGCTGATACTGCTTGAATCCAGTCATCGAATTGAACGGTTGCTGGAACAGTTAGCCGATGTGTTGCCGTCAAATTTGATAGTTGTAGCGAAGGAATTAACCAAGCTGCATGAGCAATTTCTGCGTGGCAAGGCCGTCGAATTGATCGAAAAATTCAAACAGGATGCGGCTCTCTGCAAAGGAGAGTTTGTGGTTTTGATTGATAATCCCGCAACTAGTGGCGAGGGCTCGAATGAGCAGGACGATATCAAATTACTCGAGTTATTGCTGGCCGAGCTGCCACTTAAAAAGGCCGTGCAACTGGCGACGCGTATTAGCGGTAAGAAAAAAAATTATTTGTATCGGCTGGCGCTGGATATCAATGCCGTACCAGACCGGGGTCCGGCATGATGAAGGATCGGATCCATTATGCTTAGCCGCCCTTTATCGGCGGCAGTAGCACTACTTCATCATTTTCTTTTATTTGAGTCGACGCGTATTCTTGCCGATTGATTTTTTCGTCGTTCAGAATCACCAGGTAAGCCTTGTCATCGGGGATCGGTAACATCGCCAATACCTCGTTGAGCAATGGATGTTCTGTTGTCGTCAGTTGACAACTATTGAATCCACTGCCGGCAGGCAGGTACTGGCGTAAAACACCAAAAAGTTTAATGTTGACCTGCATAGGATGTCTGTGGAAATAGTTAGCGCTTAAATTTCCAGGCGTTGTAAAGTTTCCTCCTTTGGAACGCCTTCCTTGTCCCAGCCTCGCAATTCGTAATATTCCGGCAGCATTTCGTCAAGGCGACAGACCAGACCCTTGCCGGTACCCGATGGCGCCGGCTCTTCCAGTATACGCCGGGGCAGGGTGTCATCCTTTTTGCCGAGACCGGCCCGCAAGTTGAACTGACGTTCGATGTTCCAGATGCGCTCACCGGTAAGCTGCATGCGCTCTTCGCTCCAGTCACCATCGCAGGCGGCGGCAACCAGTTCACGATAATCATCCGTGGTCCAGCCACAGCCACCCGGAAACAGGCATAAACCACTGGAATCGATAAACGAGACCACGTCCTGAGAGTCTTTCACGACCGCGGCCTTTCCCTTGATCTCGGTGGTATTGAAATCACTCTCATAGGGATCGGCGCGCAAATGACAGGCGCCGCGATTGCTGGTAGCGTAGGCCAGGCCCATACCCTGCATGGAGCGGCCATCATAGGCTGCAAATTCCTGTCCCTTCACCGACATCGATAAATCAGGATGACCATATTTCTCGGTGAGTAATTTTGATCCGAGAGCAACGTCCTGGCCGAAGCCTTCGCCCCTGGCGGTTATTTCGGTAATCGCGCAAAGCGCCTCGGCAGAACCGAATTCGAGTTTAATACCACCGGTATCTTTCTCGCTGATCGCGCCAATATCGAATAATTCCATCGCGGCGGCGATCGAGCCGCCAAGAGAGATCGGATCCATACCGTATTCGTTGCATAAAAA
>QNFD01000478.1 GCA_003645435.1 Gammaproteobacteria bacterium
GCCTAAAGGTCGATGTCAGCTACGGCGGGAACTTCTATGCCATTATCGAGCAGCAGGAGAACTACCGTGACCTCGAGCAATTGTCCGTCGATGAAATCAGGTTCCTGAGTCCTATTGTGAGGCAGGAAGTCAATGCGATTCAGGAATTCCTCCACCCCGGGGATCCACTCATCAATGGCGTCAGCCATGTGATGTGGACGGGTAAACCGCGATCTCCAACGGCGAATTCAAGAAATGCGGTTTTCTATGGTGAGCGCGGAATCGACCGCTCTCCCTGTGGTACCGGCACCTCCGCGCGCATGGCGCAACTGGCCAGCAGGGGTGAACTCGGCGCCGGCGATAGCTTTGTCCATGAAAGCATAATCGGCAGCCTGTTTACCGGGCGGGTCAAGCAACAGGCGTCTATCGGAAAACAGCAGGGCATAGTTCCAACCATCGAGGGTTGGGCGCAAGTTACCGGTAAAAATGAAATCATCATCGATACACGCGATCCCTATGCGCACGGATTTCTATTATCGTGATCTGGTCTGCGGATGGTAGATGTCAGCCGTAAGACTGGTCAGCCCCGATTGCGAAACTACCGTTAACCGATAACATCAGGTTGATTGCTAACAGCGTTATTTCAATTTAACCGCAGCCATGTCGATGTCGTAGGCGTTCGGCTCGAGATTTTTGACGATGTCCAGCTTGCCGCCGTCATCCATATGCGTGGCCTGCTCCAACTCGACGTAACGACCTTCGGCAGCAGGCTTTTTATTACTATCGAGCAGCAACAGGACGATGGGCCGCAAGCGCCGCGTGCGTGATTGCGCGACCACGACGGCAACTTCGCCCGTAGATAGTTCAACCAGTGCGCCGACCGGGTACACACCAATCGCCTGGATAAACTCATCGATCAAATCTCTATGGAAGTGAACTCCCTTCAACTTGTAAAGCTGGTTTATCGCCTCCGCCGGCGACTTGATACTGGCGTACCTGCGGCTACTGGTAATCGCGTTGTAACAATCGACGAGACCAGCCATGCGCCCAAATGCCGGTATGGCGCTTCCGGCGAGGGCATGCGGATATCCGCTGCCATCGAAGCGCTCGTGATGATTCTCGATGAAATCGATGGTGTCCTGATCTCTCAGGCCGCTGCGCTTTAACAATTCGATCCCAACTTCGACATGACGCTGCATGGTGGATATCTCTTCCGGGGTCAGTTTGCGATCAGCGTGCAAAATACTGTCGTCCATGCGCAATTTACCGATATCGAATAACAGACCACCAGCCGCCAGTGAAAGCAGGTCATGTTTTGGCAGGCCGAGCTGGCGGCCGAGTACAACGGCGAATACCGAAGATCGCAGCGCAGAATCATGGTTGTAATCGGCTACTGGTTTCATTGTCGTCCACCACAGGCAGGCATCCGGGTTTCGAATCACAGATTCCACCATCGGTTCAACCGCCTTTTCGACATTCAACAGGTCGACTCGATCACCTTTCACGCTCATTTTCATGAACTTGACGATGTAATCGTAGAGATAGGTAACGGCTCGCCTGGCATTGCGGGTCTCGCCGCGCCAGTCGACAGTATCGTGATATTTTCTGAGTTCCCTTCCCGGAAAAAAATCTGCGATGGATTGTTCTGATTTCTGTGGTTTATTTCGCTGGGTTTCGCCGGCAACCCTGCTCACGCGAACACCCGGTTTAGTGGCGACCGGGTTGACGACCCTGGTGCTCAAAAGCATCGCAGAACTTGCACTCGGCAAGTTGTTGGTCAACATATCTCGCTCGACGATCTTGTCGACGTATACATGTTTGCAAATGCCTCTGACCGCATCGATATCATCGTTGTCTTTTATGTAAAACCCCTGCAGCAAAAAGGGTGAATCCAGCCAGGGTCGATCCAGCTCACATACATACATACCGATCGTGAGATCGGCGCATTCTACCTGTAATTTTTTATACATCTTTTCTGAGTTGCCAAATTTAAGTAACTAATACTAGCAGCCGAAGGCGAACTTTTACGCTATCAGCATCAAACTAGCAGTACATCACTCAAAAAGGGTAAATCTACCTGATTTTTATGGATTTTTTGATACAGGTCACAAATGAGGGGCAGTAGCGCAACGGCTTCCAATCCCAATGCGGCGCTTATTCGCTGGAGCAAAAATACTGGTTAAGCAGTTCAATCAAACCCTTTACTCGCGGGATTTGCTCATCATCAACATAATCCAGGTTCACCGTGCCATCCAGAACCAGACAGGGGGTTTCACGGGTATCGGTAATCTCTTTCAATTCATTGTTGCCGGAGTAAAACATAATTATGCCCATCAACTCAGATTACATAACCTTTACCCGTTCACCAGCATATTAGTGTGATCTGGCTCACGTTGAACCTGAAAAGCAGGCACTGACGAAGACAAAATGAGGAGCAGTTAACGAGCCAGGGCCGCCACCGGCGCATGCATCAGAATCGATAGACCAGCATCCATTCCCTTGCTCCACATCAACTCAACAAAAATTCCGGCCCGCCGTACAGCGGTCAAATAGCGAAATTCAACGCCTGGGTTCAAGCGTCTGCGGAAGCTTGCTAGCAGGTGCCAGCAGTGCCATCATCACGCCAGTTATCCTTCGATGAAATATTGGTGAGTTAAAGAAGATCGGCATGTTATTCAATTATTTGTTCAGCCCACACGAAATCCGCGGTCATGAAATCCGCAACCGCATTTTCTCCTCTGCCCACCAGACGATTCTCGCGCGCAACGGGTCGCCCGGCGTGGAGATGGCGGCCTATCATGAAGCCAGGGCGCGCGGCGGAGCGGGATTGATCATTGTCGAATCTTCACGCCC
>QNFD01000479.1 GCA_003645435.1 Gammaproteobacteria bacterium
CCCTTTATCGGTGGCGTCGCATAATTGCCGTCGTCATATACAGAATCTGCCTGCAAGGCGGCCTTGACGCCTTCGAGAAAGACAATATTGTGCTCGGCGGTTTTGGCCGAGGCGCAAAAAGGCAAAATCGCTTTGACCATTGCCGGATATTGCGCTGCCCACTGGAAAGACTGGCAGCCCGCCATCGACCAACCGGTGACCAGGGCGATCTGGTCGATTCCAAGACCATCGGTTAATAACTGGTGCTGCGCACGAACATTATCGTAAAGCGTGATATTCGGAAATCGGGCCGCAGTAAATGGCGCCGGCGTATTACTCGGTGATGATGAAAGACCATTTCCAAACATATTGATCGAGACGATAAAATGATGCGCCGGATCAAGTGCCCGCCCCGGCCCGAAAAACCCTTCATTTCGATAGTGACTGCCGGTGTAAAATGTCGGTAAAACAATGACATTATCCTTTGCAGAATTTAATTCACCATAGGTCTTGTATGCCAGCTTTGCGTCGGGCAGGGTTTCACCCGACTGCAGTGCTAAATCGCCAAGATCGTAAATAAGGGCGTCAGTAGTCATTGCGTAGTACTAACCGACCCCCTTAGTAGAGACGCAGGTATTCCTGCAGTTCCCAGTCCGTGGTGGCCTGGTGATAACGTTCCCATTCGTCGATCTTGTAGGCCAGGAATGAACGCAGCATGGATTCGCCCATCACTTCTTTTGCAAGATCGCTATTGCCCAGGTGCTCCGTGGCTTCGAGCAGGTTGCGCGGCAGCGGTGTGAGGGTGCGCCGTTGCTTTTCGGCTTCATCCATGGTGTACAGGTCCTCGTCCAGCGAAGGCCCCGGATCCATCTTGTTAATAATACCTTCAACCTGAGCGGCCAGCATCATGCCCAGTGAGATATAGGGATTCATGCACATATCGGCGGCGCGATTTTCAATCGCGAAGCGGCTTTGCGGCATACGTAACATCGCCGAGCGGTTATTGGTTCCATAGACCATGTGCGTGGGCGCCCAGGTATAGGTGCCGCCTTCGAAGCCGCCGACTTTGGGAATCAGGCCGTTGTATGAGTTAACCGTACTGCAGGCTATTGCGGTAATCGCGGCGCCGTGTTTGAGGATGCCGCCGAGTGCGTGATAGACGCAATCACTCCATTTTCCGTCATTCTCGTAGATGTTAACGCCGGGATTGTCGACCTTCTGCATCGAAACGTTCATGTGCGCACCCGAGCGCCAGTCGCCCGTGGTGGGCTTCGGCATGAAGGTGATAAACATGTCGTGATTCTTTGCCACTTCCTTGAGCAGGATGCGTAAAAACACCAGGCGATCGGCCATTTCGAGGACGTTGGTGTAGTGAAAGTCGAGTTCGAACTGCGAGTAGGCGCCTTCGGCGACAACATCGTGAATATTCCACCCCAGATCTTCGATGATATCGATTAGTTCGCCGAGGAAACCCATCGAATCGATCGAATATTCGACGTCATAACCGAAAGCCTGGCGGCGCGGGCGTAAACCTGCTCCGGGTAAGGGGTCATCGTCGAAAGCTTTAACCGGCTGGCCATCATCGTTCCACTGCATGGCGATGAATTCAGGTTCGATACCAGCCATCATCATAAAACCCTTGTCCGCTGCTTCATGCATTTGGCGTTTAAGCGCCTGGCGCGGGCAGAGGTTATAGGGTTTTCCTTCCCACCACAGGTCAGAAAATACCCAGGCACAGGTAGCGTCCCAGGGGCAGATGACGATAGTGTCCAGATCGGGCAGCGGTACCTGGTCGGAATCAGCCGGACCGAGTTCGGGTACGAAGGAAATCGAATGTACTGCAAACTGCGGCCCCTTGCCCATACAGAGCAATTCGAAGTCACTGATTGGAACCGGCTTGGTCTTGGGTACTCCGAACATATCGATCCAGCAGGAAAAAATATATTTTACGCCGGCATCGACCAGTTTCTTTTTTTCTTCCTGCAGGCGATTTGCATCCGGAAGTGCATCTTCAAAATTTTGATGGTAAGTACTGCTCATGTTTAGATTCTCCTGGTTACTGACCCTGCCGCTTGAGCAGGAACTGATTCTTGAACATTTCGATGCCGGTCATGACTTCGATTGCGTCGATATCCTGGCTACCAAAGCAATGGTTTTCTAAAAATGCCTGGAAAGATTCACTGGTCTCGCAGACCACCTCGATTAATAGGTCATAACGTCCGGAGACCCATAATACGTAAACCACTTCGGGAAACTGCGCGAGGTGCTCGGCAACTTCACGCGGGGTTGCCGGTGTTGCTACCTTGATGCCAATCATGGCGTCGGCCTTGTATTTGATCGCCATAGGATCGGCGAGGGCGACAATTTTCAATGTGCCGCTTTGTTTCATCGATTGCACCCGATTACGGATGGTGCCCTCGGAAACCTTAAGCGCCCTGGCGACGTCTTTATAGGGCAGGCGCCCATCATCCTGAAGCATTTTGATGATGGACCGATTGAGATCGTCGTCAGGCGAAGCGATGCCGCGAGATTTGGCGTTGACTAATGGTGCAGCTTGACTGGGAGACATATCCTGGCTCGATTCAGTAATTTCGTTCGATATTATTGTTGAAAACGACAATATTAGCAAATAAATATGTTGAAAACGTAATATAAGAACAATAAATCTACGCATTAAGGAAAAAGTGTGATAATTTATTGATTTTCTCCTTGCCGTTTTGAGGGTTGAATTATGCAACAGCTTTTAGATAAATCTTTTCTGAAGGAATTTGAGCAGGATGAGGGTATTAAACACGGCCTGCCTGGCGCTGCGTATGTCAGTGAAGTATTTCGGCAGCTTGAAAGCAGG
>QNFD01000480.1 GCA_003645435.1 Gammaproteobacteria bacterium
TAAACAGTTCGTGCACATTCAGGTAGTCCAGCGGAATAGTCCAGCCTGCCCCGCCCGAGGCGACAGCAGGAAGCGCATTTTCCGGCATCTGCAATAGCGTAATCGCAACTTGCTTGGCAAGTTTTGAATCCGTATCCGGCAGCCTCGCGATTGGCCATTCCGGATAAAGCGCCGTGCTGTGCAATAAGGGGAAGGCGTTAGAAGACCGGGAGCCGAGAACCCGGATAGCGGACAGGTTAATTTCTCCAGACGCGGCCATTTTTTCCAGAATTCCGCTTCGCACGGTACCGAGATCCGCCCTGCCCGCGATAACCTCCCTGACGATGTCCGATTGTGGAAACCCCAACCACATCAGGGTCAAATCCGTGGACGCGTCTATACCCTGGTCAAGCAACTCACTATATGCCAACTGATACCCGCCGAACGCCTGTTCGCTGACGGCTGCCATACTCCGTCCTTTTATATCGTCCAGGCGAAAAATATCGCTGTCGGCCCTGGTGAATATGACCGAACTGAATTGGGTCAGGACTTCTTCGTGGAAGCGGGATTTAAACGTCGCAATGCGTGTAGCGCCAAATTTGACCTCGAGACTGATGTAGTGACCAGGATTAGTGAGGATGAATTCAAGCTGGCCCTTGTTGATTGCATGGATGAATTCATCATGCGTAAGCGGCACAATTTCAAAATTGTGTGAATCAATATGTTGAGCTAAATATTCAGCGGTCGGTTGCCAGCGCGCCAACGCCTGTGGCTTGCCATTATAGGCGAGCACACCGATTGAAATATTACCTGGTGATGGCTCAGCGGCAGATATCTGGCCTGAA
Organism: Gammaproteobacteria bacterium; assembly: GCA_003645435.1. The sequence goes on from QNFD01000480.1 coordinate 825, forward strand.
ATAACAAAAGTACAAGCCAGCATTAATAGTTGCCAAAAGAATTTAGAGTGTATTGTCACAGCTGGCCTTATCATTGGGATGCATATTATACCTCCTGTATATACCTTATATAACGTTGTAGCTATCCCCAATAATAGATAAAGAACCCATGCCAACCCGGAGTCACTACCTGTAATTAAGCCTATTAGGATTTCCCAGGCATAATGAATTTTCCGTTTGTCGAATAAAGTCACTTTTTGGCAGATTCGTTACTACACTAGGTATACAAAAAAATACCCGGTCAAGCATCAATGATAGAAGTAATCGATCTAGAGTCAGCAGAAGGAACACTTTGGTTTAGCGACGAAGCTGAAGTAACTGTTGATAAGATCGAATTTGAGTTTGAACAGGAAAGCAGGCTTCGCGGTACTTATCGCAAACTGACAATTTTTAACGATAATTACTGCTACCAGGCGATTAAAAACAGGCACGAACGTAAGTACAAATACAGGGTTGATCTGTCGTACCTGGATCCCCATCCGGTCCGTGAAAGGCATATCGCCTGGAAATGGCTATACGCGACACTTGGATTAGCCTTACTTGGCGCCTTGCTGATTTACAGTACCTGGTTCGCGAACTGGATGGGACCCTCGTTTTACCTGTCAATTGTCCTGGTTATCAATGTTTCGGCAACATTGATATGCCTGTTTCTGTTCGCGCGTAACACATATGACAGGATCATATTTAAAAGCCAGTATGGCCGCATAAATCTTATCGAGTTACTCAACCGATACCCCGATAAAAAAACATTTCGTGAGTTTGTCGGCCGTTTTATCTTGCAAATCAAGCAAGCTGCCAAAGCTAAAGGTTATAACCAATCTGCGTTCCTGGCCCAGGAACTGGTAGAACTGCGGCGTCTTAAGGACGAAACGGTGATCTCCGTAGTGCAATATGAAATAGCCAAGACAGCTATCTTGAAACATAAGGGCTTCCAGGCCGCCGCTGCCTGATGTAAACCTGACTCTCACAAAACCCGTAGGATGGGTGCAACCCATCATCCAGGCTTTGCGACATCAGGTTTTTATGAAATTGTTTTTGATGGGTTACACTCATCCTACGATGATTGGTTTAATCGTAAAACCCTATTATTCTTTGCCTGCTCAACGCCCCTGCGAGAACATCATCAGACTGGCATGATTAACGTTTTCAGCAGCTAATTATCATGTAAAATACCGTTCTTTAATTGGCCGGTAAGATCATGGAATTAAGCCCTCTCACAGCGATATCACCAATAGACGGACGCTACGCGGGAAAAACTGCGCAGTTGCGAGCCGTATTTAGTGAATACGGACTCATATACCATCGTGTACTGATTGAAATTCGCTGGATCCAGGCACTTTCCCGGCATCCGGGCATCGCCGAGGTACCCTCTTTTTCCAAAACCGCGAATGGCCTGCTGGAGTCGATCATCGATGATTTTAACGAACAGCATGCACAGCGAATCAAGGACATAGAGAAGACAACCAACCATGATGTAAAAGCGGTCGAATACTTCCTCAAGGAAGCGGTAGCGAGCTCGGATGAATTGAGCAGGGTTTCGGAATTTTTCCATTTTGCCTGCACCTCGGAAGACATTAATAACCTGTCGCACGCGCTCATGCTGAAGACTGGCCGAGATCAGATATTGCTCCCTGCTCTGGGCCAGATCATTGATTCCATTAAAGAATTGGCACACGAGTATGCCTCGCTCGCGATGCTAAGCCGCACCCATGGTCAGCCAGCCACACCGACTACGCTGGGCAAGGAAATGGCCAACGTGGTTTATCGGTTACAACGGCAGGTTACCCAGATGAACAAGCTGGATATGCTGGGCAAGCTAAATGGTGCGGTCGGCAACTTCAACGCCCATCTCATTGCCTACCCGGAACTGGACTGGCCAGAGATGGCGAAACAGTTCGTCGAGTCCCTGGGTATTCGTTTTAATCCCTATACCACCCAGATCGAACCGCATGATTA
>QNFD01000481.1 GCA_003645435.1 Gammaproteobacteria bacterium
CCTCAATTCGTCGACCTTTGCCGTGCAACGCATTGAGTCTGGCGCCTATCGTTACACCGGCGAAACCGAGTTGCAGGGCGCCTTCAGCGAGTTTCTGGGCCGCAATATCTGGACCCTGCGAACCGACGAGGTAGCGGCCCGGATCGGGATGCTGCCCTGGATCCGCGACCTGCGGGTTTTGCGCCGTCTGCCCAACAGCATCGAGGTGGATTTTCGCGAATGGACGCCGGAGTTGATGGTCGAGGCTGTGGCAGTCGACGGTCGGCGGCGCGAGCGACTGGTCATGTTGGCCGATGGCCGCCTGCTCGACTTTCCACAGCACCTGGCCCTGCCGGGTTTGCCGATGCTGGTTGGAGTACAACCCGTCCGCGAAGGCGACGGCCCCGCTTTGTGCCTGCCTGCGGAACAGTCGCTACAATTGATGGAACTGATTTCTTCCATGGAGGATGCGGGACTCGAAGCGGCCAACCCGGTGGATTTTGTTGTTGCCCGTGCCGAGGGATTCGCTATCGTCCTGCAAAACCGGCAAGGTACGCTGCTGCTGGGCCGTGAGGAGTTCGGCCTGCGCCTGCAGCGTTACATGACCGCCCGGGATCATCTGGAACCCGGATTGGAATATGACCTCCGCTTCAAGGACCGCATCACGGTGCGCGAACGACGCTGATTACCCGGAAGGAGCCGGCATGAGTCAGGGACGACTGATTGTCGCTTGCGATTTTGGCACCACGACCTTCCGTGCCCTTGTGACCGAAATTTTTGCCAACGGTGATCTGGAGATCGTCGGTTACTCCGTCCAGGCGGCCGAGGGTTTCCAGGATGGTGATTTTGTCGACCTGTCGTCGGCCAGCCGGTGCATCGCCAAGACGATCCGGGCGCTGGAGCAGGACTCCGACATTTACGTCACCGGCTTTACCTACAACATCAGCGGCACCCATTTGCGCAGCGTGCGGTCGACCGCCCAGGTGCCCATCGGGCCGGGACCGCGGCCCATTCGCGCCGCCGATATCGAAGAAGTGCACAACCGTGCCCGCAGCATGGCCATCCCCTTTGACCACAAGATCCTGACCGTGACCCCGGTGGAGTACGCGGTGGACCGGGTGCGGGGAGTTGTTGATCCCATGGGCCGGGTCGGCAGTCAGCTGGAGATGCAGGCTCATCTGATCACCGGCTCGCGCAGCGTGCTGCACAACATCGAAAACGCCATCGAAACCGCCAAATACAAGCCCCTGGGCGAAGAGGTTGATGTGCTGGCCACGGCCGAGTCCCTGCTCAGTGCCGAGGACCGGGACAAGGGGGTGATTCTGGTTGATATCGGCGGGTTGACCACGAATTGGGCGGTGTACCGCAAGGGTGCCATCATGGCCACCGGCCTGGTGCCCCTGGGTGGACTTCACCTGAGCACCGACTTGGCCCACGGCCTGCGGATTCCGCAGGAAACAGCCGAGGACGTGAAAATCAAACGCGGCGTGGTTCTGCGCAGCCTGGTCGAGGAAGTGGCCGTCGACGTGCTCTTCGACCAGGAAAAACCGGAAGAAACGCCCGGTCTGGTGGCGGCCATTCTCGAGCCGCGCGTGGAAGAAATCTTCACCTATGTGAAGAATGATTGCGGCGATTCGCGCGAATTGGCGAATCTGGGCGCCGGCGTTGTGCTGACCGGCGGTGGCAGTCGCTGCCGCGGCACGCGACAGCTTTGCGAAGAGGTCTTTGATTTGCCGGTGACCAGGCGCCATCTGCCGGCTCGACTCAGGGGCGCGGACCGATTGCCGTCGGGCCAGTGGGCCACGGTGCTTGGCCTGAGCATGTGGGCGGCCGGGGATTTCCACGCCGGCGTTGAAAGCGAACCCGGTGGCCGCGGTGGCGGCTTGTTGGGCCGGCTGCGCGGGATGTTCAGGCGCGGGCCGCAGGAAGTCCTGGAAGCGGAGGCCTGAAACCCTCGGCCTCGGGCCGATCAGACAAAAAAAGCGCCTTCGCTGAAAATACCTCTTGGCGAACCGGCCAGAATGTGATAATTAGCAAGAGAACACATTATTAACGCTCGGTCAGGAACCGTGTCGTGCGAAGGATCGCCCGACCGGAGGCGAATTCCCGACTGGCGTGGGGCAGCCCAACTCAAGGAGGAGGCGGGTGTCATGATGTTTGAATACGCCGCAGAAATCGAACGTTTAGCCAATATCAAGGTGACTGGAGTCGGAGGCGCCGGAGGGAACGCGGTTGGTCGCATGATCGCCGCCGGTCTGTCCGGTGTTGAATTTCTGGCGATCAACACCGATCTCCAGGCTCTGCAGGATTCCCCCGCCCACAATGCCATGCAGATCGGCTCCCAGCTGACCAAGGGTCTGGGATCCGGTGGTGATCCCAGTCGGGGACGGGCCGCTGCCGAGGAAGACCGCGACAACATCGCGGCGGCCCTGGCGGGGGCCGACATGGTTTTTGTCACCGCCGGCATGGGCGGCGGCACCGGCACCGGCGCGGCGCCCGTTATTGCGGATATCGCCCGCAACCAGGGTGCCCTGACCGTGGGGATCGTCACCAAGCCGTTCTCATTTGAGGGTGAAGTGCGGACCCGGCAGGCCCTCGAGGGCATCGAACTGCTGCGCGAAGCCGTCGACACCCTGATTATCATTCCCAACCAGCGTTTGCTCGAAATCGTACCGCCCAGCACATCCATGCAGGAAGCGTTTCGCATTGCCGACAACGTGCTGTACGACGCCACCCGGGGCATCTTCGAGATCATCTCCCGCCACGACCATGTGAACCTCGATTTTGCCGATGTGCGTTCGGTGATGAAGGGCATGGGCGAAGCCATGATGGGCAC
>QNFD01000482.1 GCA_003645435.1 Gammaproteobacteria bacterium
CGTGACCTTCGGCACCCACTTGGCGTAGGTCGCACCGTTGAGAATGATCACGTCGGCCGCCTGGTAGGCCGCCACTGCATCGGCGGCGGGGCTCCAGAAGGCCGGGTCCACGTCGGCGGGAACCGGGAAGCCCACTTCCACCTGCTCGCCGCCGATTCGCTCGGCGAAGTAGGCGAGCGGATAGTTGACGGTCATTGCTGTCAACTTACCTTTCTTGGCGCTCTGGGACGCCGGCTCATTGTCGCCCCCGTCGCAGGCGCTCAGCGCGCTCAGCGCGATCAGCGCGATCAGCGCGATCAGTCCGAGAACTCCACCCAATATCAGAATCTTCCGCACCACAGGTCCTCCTTCATCCCAGGATAAGGGTCCGGATCAGAACCGAGCCATAGGCCGCTGTCAGTCCCGTCAGCAGACCGGCTGCCAGTACACTGAGCACCAGCACGGCGATGATCTCCGTCGCCAACACTGCCAGCACGCGCCTTCGCGCACCGCCGATCCGGAACATGGTCTCGATTTCCCGCCTGCGCAGGCGGAGCGAGAGTACAATCACCAGCACCGCCGTGGCCAGGGTGGCCAGGCCAACCACGATCACCGCCGTGACCACATAGGTCTGCACGGTGAGAATGGTGGCCAGCAGTTCGGTCATCACCTCGAGCGGCTGAATCACCTGCACTCGCTCATCCCCGCCCAGGTAGCGCCCACGCAGCAGGGCCGAGGCCTTGTCGTCGTGGGGAACGGCAATCACGGCCTGGATCGGGAATTCACCCAGGTCGCCGTGGAAGTGAAACGAATCCACGTTCTCGGGGGTGATCTCGTTGTACTGCACCACCGAGGCGTTGGCGATCACCGTGCTTCCATCACGTTTCAGGACGCCCGCGGCCGCCTCGGGCCGGGACATGTCCTGGTGCCCGTGGCCCAGCCCCTCGATGACCCAGGTGGTTTTCAGATCCACGAAAACCGCATCATCGTCCGGGGTATGGCTGCGGGCCAGGACACCGACCACCGGCATCTTGAGGGGATACACTCCGGTGATGTCGAAGACGTTCTCCGGCGAGGAAACGACATGGTCCCCCACACCGACGCCGAGTTTCCGCGCCGCCGTGGCGCCCACCACGCAGTCCCCCAGCAGGGCGAGCTGACGACCCTCGGCCACGCCGAGCCCTCGCAACATGAAATAGTCCAGGCTGGTGCCGACGATGGGTTGGCTGCGCGCGCGGAAGCGGGTGTGCAGGGGGATGGCCCGGGCCAGGCCGCTCTCGGTCACCTGCTCACACGCGGCGTAGGGCAGGGACGACGGCGTGTCGGCGGCGAAGTAGAGGCTGTTGAGGGCCAGTTCGAGCGGACTGCCCTTCTCGCCCAGGATCAGCGGCGTCACGGCCGCACGGGTCGTCAGTTCACGCTCGCTCTGGCGCACCAGCACCTGCAGGCCCACGGGCAGGAAGATGATCAGGGTGAGGGCGAAGACCAGGATCGAGGTCAGCACCCGGTGGCTCGCGAGGTAGCGCCAGGCCAGATAGAGGACGTCCCTCACGGCGTCACCTCCAGCCCGTCGAACTCGACCACGCGGTCGAAACGGTCCAGCAACCCGTGGTCGTGGGTGACGGCCACCAGGGTGACCCCCCGCGACCGCACCTGTTCGAACAGGAGGTCGAGGATTCTCTCCTTGTTGCGAGGATCCAGGTTCCCCGTCGGTTCGTCGGCCAACAGCACCGAGGCTCCGGTGACCAGGGCTCGACCGATGGCTACGCGTTGCCGTTCGCCCTGGGACAGATGGGTCACCCGGCGCCGCAGCTTGTCGCCGAGACCAACCTCGCTGACCAGCGCGGCCGCCTGCTCGGCCACGGCCGCGTCCAGCTTCAGCTGCGGGTCGATGCGGTAGGGCAGAAGCACGTTGTCCAGCACGTCGAGGTAGGAGATCAGCTCGAATTCCTGGAATACCATGCCGATGTTGCGGATGCGGTGGGCCCGGCGGGCAGTGTCGCCCAGCGCCGTCACCTCGGCACCGGCGACGCGAACGGTGCCGGCTCCGGGCACGGCCACGCCTGCCACGAGATTCAGGAGGGTTGTCTTGCCGGTGCCGCTGGGGCCGATCACCGCCACGGTCTCGCCCGGCGCCACCTGCAACGACGGGATCCGCAGGACGAAGTCCCCCTCACGATAGCGGAACTCGAGATTGCTGATGGCGATGGCTGGTCCGTCGCGTGTCACGTTTTCCTTCCCCGCTCCCCGCCCTGGATCATGACGGCGGTGGCGCTGCGGCCGCCGGGTCGATCCGCGATTCGTCGAGCACATCCATGCCGGTGATCTTCCAGGCACCGTCCTCGGGTTCGACGGTGACCAGGGCATGGTAGTGGTTGGTCCGGAAGTGGACATGCCCCCAGTGCCCCACGCTGCCTGCGGCCGTCCAGGTGGCGTCGAAAAGGTAGCCTCCGCCGCTGCGCTCTGGCCTCACCTCCAGGATCTCCACAGCCTGAATCTTGGCTTGAGCGCCGCCCGCCTGCTTGACGGCGAAAGAGCGCCGGTTCTGCAGGTAGATATCTGTCAGCAGGTCGCCCGCCACGGTGACGGCCAGCTTGTCGTAGACATCTTCCTCGTCCCGAAAGTCGAAGGCGCGATAGACATTGCGTAGGAGGCTCTCGGCCAGAAGGGCGCTCTGCTCCTTATCCAGGCCGCGGCCGCCGGCAGCGCCCGTCGGCAGGTCCACCTTCGCCAGAGGCCAGGCGACGGCGGCCGCCGCCACCAGTACCGCGCTGATTCGAAGAGGGCCGCGAAGAGGCAGGCCCGACTTCGACCGCGCGAGCAAGGTCCCACCCA
>QNFD01000483.1 GCA_003645435.1 Gammaproteobacteria bacterium
ATCCAGGTTACCCGGGTTTGCGGCCAGTGTTGCTGAATCGCACGCAGCACCGGAACCGCATGAGTCACATCACCGAGTGCCGAGAGCCGGACAATACAGATACTTTCAGGAGGAGCAGCTAGCGGTAACATCAAACAGTCAGCTTGAACAGCATCGAAGATCTAATGCTTGAGCGGTAAATCAAACAGACTGCCAAACCGGCCCAGCTTATCGTCGATGCCCGCGAGCCGTAACGCGTGCCAGGCCATTGCATGATTCGACGAAGTCAACGGGATATCGAGACTCTTTTCGAGGGCGGCGCAAGCTTGCATCAGTCGCACCGAGGTACAGGAAACAAATATTGCATCAACCTCAGCATGCCTGATGATTTCACGTACGCCCTGCTCGATTGATTGCGGCGTGATGCGGGCAACCAGGGTATCGCGGTCGACATTGAAAGAACCAAATACCGGCACCTGGTAACCGCGCGCAGCGATATAGCCAGCAACAATTTTGTTGACGTCGGCCGGATACGGGGTCAACACACCAATTCGTTTTGCGGCGAAGGCATCGAAGGCTGCAAATGCCGCGGTAATCGGAGTAGTGCATCTAGCATCGGCTTTGGCCTGTTGAATATTGGCAAAAACCTGTTCCTCGCCGATCGCCATCGACGCCGAGGTGCAGCCATAGGCAATCACATTCACCGGGGTGTCCGGGGTTATCACGCGGGCGCATTCAACAATACGCGGTTCCATCGCGCGCAGGGTATCCGGGGTTATCATATTTTCGTTATGAATCCGGCTCTGGTAAAGCGCGACGCCGTCGAGCCCTGCAAAAACCTGGCGCCATTCATGCTCGATGGTGTAGTCGGTCGCCAGCACAATCAACCCGATCGTGGCACGTCTTGCGATACCACCATCGAGCTCATAGGGCAAATTTTCGATCAGGAGAGTATCTTCAATTACTTTACTGGCTGGGATTGCTTTGCTGACTGGCTGGCTCATAATTCGTCTCACCCGGGTTACAACTGCGCATACTTTAGCATGAATAAAAACCAGATTGTCGGTCGTGCCATGGCACTGAACGCGGCGATATTCTACGGCTTAAACACCGCCGGTGGGTGCAACGAACTAACCCCGGAAAAGATCCTTATCGCCAGTTTGCCGACTTCACCCAGTAACTGGCTAACTCGGGTATTTCAAGGGCTGGCTTCGGATGGGAGAACAAGTAACCCTGTATGAGACTGCAGCCCTCTTTACTGAGGAAATCGAGTTGATCGTCGGTTTCAACACCCTCGGCCACAACATCCAATCGCATACTTTTTGCCAGTGCGATTATCGATTTTACAATCGATATGTCATCTTCATCGGCAGGAATGCCCTGAATAAATTCCTTATCGATTTTTAGCGCGTCTACCGGAAGTTTTTTCAGGTAAGCCAGAGATGAATGTCCGGTACCAAAATCATCTACAGATATTTTTATGTCCAGGGCAGTGATACGGTTGAGTAATTCAATCGTCCGCTCGGGATTTTTCATCAGCTGGCCTTCAGTAATTTCAAATCTTAGCGACTTGCCGTCACAGTCATTGAGCTTCATCTGTTCCATCAGAAACTCGAGGAAATCCGGCTGGTCAATTTGCTGCATGGTCAAATTCAGGGAAAGACGACCCAGGACGACTCCTTCATCCTTCCACAAATTCATTTGCCGCATGGCCTGGTTCATCAACCATCGATCCAGGGAAACAATCAAACCGGATTCCTCCGCAGCATATAGAAATTCATCGGGGCAAATCAAACCTAGCTCTGGATGATGCCACCGAATTAGTGCTTCCAGACCAATCAGCTGTTTGCGTTGAATATTATACTGCGGCTGGTAATACACTTCGAACTCATCCTGATCGAGCGCTCGATTCAGATTGGTAATCATGTGCACTTTTTCCAGTGCTCTTTCCGTCATATCCTCGGTATAGAATTCGAATCCATTTCGCCCTTTTTCTTTTGCTCGATACATGGCAGCGTCAGCATTACGTAACAGGATCTCAGGGTTGGTTCCATCGTCTGGAAAAACACTGATGCCGATACTGGTGGTGACAAAAAGTTCACCACCCTTGATAAGCAGTGGTTTGCGCAAGGCATCGAATAACTTGGCAGTGATTTCATTGATTTCCTCTTCCTTGTCAAACTCGCTCAGCAGGATCGTGAACTCGTCACCCCCCAGGCGTGCGATCGTATCCATGTCCCGCAGGGTATTCTTCAACCTCCCGGATATGGCAATCAGTACCGTGTCACCCACAGAGTGGCCAAAAGAATCATTAATCTGTTTGAAGTTATCCAGGTCCAGGAAAAGCACCGCAAGCAATGACTTATTACGTTTTGCATGCCTGATTGCCTGGTCGATACGATCCAGCAGCAAGGCCCGGTTTGGAAGACCCGTGAGCGAATCGTGATAGGCCTGATGCTCAAGGTTTTTTTCGATTATTTTTCGCTTGTCAACTTCCAGTGACAGTGAGATATCGCTGGCTATCAACGTGGTAAATTCCTGTTCGTCCACGGTCCATTTCCTTACTTTTCCAATATGCTCATGGCAAATCATGCCGATGATATTTCGATCATAGAGTATCGGAGCACCTAGTATGGAGTGAATATCATTATCCAGCAGATAGGTCGCGGTCATCTCGCTGGTTGCAGGATCACTTGTTGCGTCATCTATTACAATTCGCCTGCCGCTTTCCATGGCGGCAAAGTAGCGTGGAAAATCAGTCCTCAGAAGCACACCGCCACTGGAATGTCCCTCACCGCTAACATACATGATCCGGCATTCAATACTCGCTCTA
>QNFD01000484.1 GCA_003645435.1 Gammaproteobacteria bacterium
TGTCTGCGACTGACGTCATAGTGCCGAAGTCACCGTGGCTTAAAAACCGTATTATGCATCGATTATAAAGCTGAAATTGAAAACAATAGCTGTGTTTACAATCACGGTGATAGCCCTCGCCGGATGTCAGTCCCTGGCAGCCACCGACGACATTCCAGCCTGGATTACCAATCCGGACAACGGCAGCCGCGCGGCATTACAGGCTGCCGTAAATGACGCCCTGAATACGGAGGTGGCGTTGGCTGACGACGCCCTGACCAGTAGCAGCATATTAATTATCCAGCGCAATCCAGCTGGCAGCCTGGAAGGTCAGCCCGCTCAAGGTCGTAATATGGATATGCCGATTCAGTTCAGGCTGATGATAAGTGGCGGCGACTGCGTGCTGGTCGACCAGCGAGACCAATCACGGCGCATCCTCCAAAATACCAGCTGCAGAGCCAGGTGATCACCACGATTTGAAGATCTGTATCTGTGGCAGATAAGGGAAATCGATGGCGTCTTGCTCAGGGGTGTCGGGAGTTAACCCTGGAAGTGAGCGTACAACAGCAGCAAGCCGGCAATAATAGGCAATATCGTATAACCGAACAGGTGGATGGAATGGGCCATTTTCTCACCATTGCGCTCGATCATCGTTTGCAGTTTTTCGATATTTTGAGGTGCGGTCTTTCTCTGCATAAAGGAATACAGGCCATAAACAATCGCCAGCACCCCGAGCGCTAAATTGATACTTATATTCATAATCCGGCCATAGTAACCCAGCTAACGGGCGAACAATACGGTTAATAAGGGTTCTGACCCACAGGGCGTCACCCGTTTAGCGTCGATATCAACGGCTCGAGGTGGTTTTCATAACGCGCCCAGAGTTTTACCGAATCCTGGCTACGTACTGTTTGCCCAGATTGCAATGAGTCGCCGCGTTGTCTGGTTCCAGCTCGACTGACTTGTTGAGCCAGTTTAGTGCTTTTTCATATTTACCTTGCGCCATCAGCACATTACCGATGTTGTTGAGTAACATCGGGTGATTCGGTGCAAGGTTCAGGGCTTTGCGATACGCGTTGAACGACTCCTTTAATCGACCCATTTTCAGGTAGATATTGCCGAGATCATTGTGGGCGTCGGCATAGCGGGGATTGCTTTTTCATTTTGCATATACGTGACGGTTCTATTACAACGCAGAGGTGTAGCAATAATTAGAGTCAGCAGCTCGGTAGGGGAGCCAGACAATTCCTGTCAATGGTATTTCCTGTGGAGGCTCAGGCCAGCATTTCGCTAACATGATCGGCTAACGCCAGCGATGAAGTCAGCCCCGGTGACTCGATACCGAACAAATTGATCAATCCAGCCACACCGTGTTCAGTTTCATCCTGTATAGCGAAGTCGAGGGCTGGTGAACCTGCCTCGTTTAGCTTCGGACGGATTCCCGCGTAAGCAGGCAGCAGGGACTCGTCCTGCAGATCTGGCCAGTAACTGCGGATAGCCTCGTAAAACAGCTCACTTCGTCGCGGGTCAACCTCGTAGTTAATTTCATCAACCCATTCGACATCGGGCCCAAAGCGTAGATTACCGGCCATATCATGCGTGACGTGAACCCCCAGTCCGTACTCGTTTGGAAGCGGATAAATGAGTGAAGAAAACGGCGACTTGCCTGAATAAGTAAAATAATTTCCCTTTGCGTAGTGATAAACAGGAAGCGTTTCGCGCTTGATGCCATCGATGGCATGTGCCAGTTTGTCACCGCCAAGGCCCGCACAGTTAACCACGGTATTGGCGGTTAAACGGAACGAACTGCCCGAGCTTAGTACCGCCAGTTCCAGCGATCGGTTTGTCCCGGAACCCGCGGTTACCCGGGTGTTGAATATGGTAATGCCTCCGGCATTTTCGAGATCAGCCTGGAGGGCCAGCATATAACTATGGCTGTCGAGGAGGCCAGTAGAGGGCGACCACAAAGCGGAGACACATTTAACCCCTGGCTCCCTGCGCTGCACTTCGTTTTGATCGAGGTAAGTTATGTCGTCTACGCCGTTATTGCGGGCCTTTTGCAATATGGTTTGTAATTCCGGCTGTTGCCGTTCATCGGTTGCGATTATAAATTTACCGCAGCGTTTGAAAGGCACGTGATGTTCCTCGCAGTAGCTATATAACTGTTTGCGTCCTTGCACACAGAACTTGGCCTTGAGGCTTCCTTGCGGGTAGTAAATGCCCGCATGTATGACCTCGCTGTTGCGAGAAGAGATTTCACTGCCGATACAGTCGTGAGCTTCAAGTACCAGGACTTCGCGTCCGGCAAGCGCCAGTGCTCTTGCAACTGCCAATCCGATAACACCCGCACCAACAACTACGCAATCTGCTTTTTCCATAGGCTATCGGGTTTTACCGGGGTTGTTGAACGCTTGATCAAAGAGTATATCAACATAGGCTGAAGTCGAGTGTGCGATTGCACGACCCCTCGGTATGTCAGTAGTTTGCGTGAGCTGCCGCGAGAAAAGCCTCGGATAATTCACCGCGCCCGAGCTTGTCGATAATTTCCTGTGAGACTTGCACGATTGTTGCGAGGGGTGCCGTGATCAATACGATCCCCAGTTGCAGGGTGGCGCGATTATCCGCGATTGGATTGGTGATATTCGGATGTTCCGGGGGCAGGAATATCATGCGGATCTCTCCCAGGTCGGAAGGCATGTTCTCACAACCACCGCCCGGAGATATAAATTCGAACAATTCTTCCGTGGTCGCGAATGTGACGCTATCTTCCTTGAAAGACTGGTCGCCATTGTTAACCGTAAATTCAATAGTAATCGGCATCGTCAA
>QNFD01000485.1 GCA_003645435.1 Gammaproteobacteria bacterium
AAGTAAACTCGATTGTCGACCACTTTCAACATTGACGTCTAATTATTCAGCGCCATAATTTTTGGACTCGACATCACCGATACATCACCGAATGAATCGAGCGCTTTGATGGCAACTGTTGTGACGTCCCCGCTGGAATTTGTATCGCTGAAAATAGCCTGGGTAAATGGCGGCGTCGTCGGTAACCCACCGAGACCAGTCGAAGCTAACACACTTTGAGTTATGTCCCAGCCATTGCCATTTGTGATAGACGACCAGTCAACCCCTCCCTGGAACTCGTCGCTCAACCTTACTTCGACTACGGTGGCTTCTATTAAAACCTGTTTGCGAGCACTATTGATTACCTGGTCGACAAATCGCTGTATGTCCTCGTGTGCGGCAGAAGTGGTGCGCACCGAAATAACACCGGATTCACGGTTGGAGATAACAATTCCGGTAAATTCATCTGTTGTCGCCAGCACCAGCATATTCGCTTCCAGAGTGTCCCAGAAATTGTTACTTGAGTCATTTGTGACGGTGGTCGACGAGTCGCTGCCGCCACCGCTACTGCCCTCCGCAACGGTTCCGGTAGAGGCTATTTTCGTCGACATCTGAACGTTAGACGAGGTAGACCTGGTCATATTTAAATAATCGATCTTGTATACCCGGGTAAACGGCTTATCCTGTTCGACTACCAGGTTGGGGCCATCCATGTAGTAGCGTAACGATACCTGGCGCGAAATCCTGCGCAGGATTTGCGGCAGGGTTTGATCGATTGCGTTAATGCTTACCTTGGACGATATCTCAGGGTCAATATCCAGGTTCAGGCGGGCATCGCGTGCCAGTGCAAATAACAGTTCGTTGGCCGGGATACCGGTCACGACAACGGTAAAAGTCTGAAGCTTTTCAACGGGTTCCGGTGCGGCGATAATCGGCACCTGCTCAACCACCGGGGGAATGGTCAGTATGTTCTCGGCGGTTGGGACGGGTTCATTAACATGGCCCGCTACATCCATCCTCGCACTGCGCTCTGGCCCATATTTGCAGCCTGCGAGAACGATCATGACAATTAGAGACAGAGTAATTTTCATTGTATTAATTCCACTTAATTCCCCTCTAGCTAGAGTTTAGCTAGAGATACACTTTTTGCATTCGATAGACTGAATGTAAATAAGGTGAATTTGACTTGATTGACCCAGGTAAACTTTCAATTTCACGCCGCCCGCGAGAGACCGAATCAAATTCACTGTAAAATACACGATAGATGGCCTGTGATTCGAGGTTTACCTCGTACAAATAGGTTTCCTCCAGGTTCAAGGGCCAACCATTTTGCAGATAGTGCACCAGCTCCCTGGCCGCCGATTTTCTGAGTACTAAAACCTGTATCGATACCTTGTCCTTGTCCGCACCACTCAACCATTCGCGACTTTGCTTTAGTTTGAATTCTAACCACTTATCGTAATCGTCAACCATGATTGCACCGACCTGCGCCGAATCTTCGGTTGATACTTCTTCAACATCAACCGCCGTGGTCAGCTGTGCAGCATCTATTTGCTGCGGGTTATGTTGCGAAGCAGCAACCGTGTCAGCCGTCTTCAACTGGTCCTGATCGGTGGTAAATTCTTCTGGCTTCGAAACCAGTGTAATTATCGCTTCATCGGCGATAACAGGGTTTTCCATAACCGTCGATTCATTCATCATGAAGGTATCAACTGGAGCATTTGCGTCACCGCCAACGTACACGTACTCGTCTATTGAGGCTAAGGATTCGTCGGCGGTCTGAAATTCCTGTGCGACTAGCTGTTCTTCCAAAACTACCGGATCGTACACAATTGATGTATTTTCGGGGCCTGGCTGTTCATCGCTGGAAACCTGTAGCCCGGCATCATCCATCCCGGGGAATTGCTGATCGGTATCTAGCATTTTGTTGTTATTTTTCGTGACATCCTTTTCGTTATTGGCGGGCATATCCACCTGCTGCGACTGGTTTTCCTGGAAAACCGGGAGCCAGGCCTTGAATTGTGCCAGTGCGTCGCTCCACAAGGGCTGGTTTTTATACATCGCAAAAGCCAATGCCATCAAGATAATCAGAACCAGCCACCACCCTGCATTCGACTTTTTCTGGGCTTCGCCATTGAAATCACTGTCATTTACGGCAGCAATGACATGACGGGATGTCAGATTATGGGTACTTTCCGAGAAGGCCGACAATAATATCTTGTCCGCTATAATGTTAATCCTACGCAGTAACCCATGTGAATACTTTTCTACTTTTTTAGCCAGCCCTTCGGTTACTAATTCGGGGCCGGTATAACCGACTTCACGCATTCTAAAATTAAGATATTTGTGAATTTCCGCGTGAGTCAGGGGCTCTAAATTGAAACTATGGGTAATTCTTTCGCGTAATTGCCGAATCGATTTATTCGACAGGTTTTCATCCAGTTCGGGTTGGCCAAACAATATAATTTGCAGAAGCTTGTGCTCATCGGTTTCCAGGTTTGATAACAGTCGTATTTCTTCCAGTGTTTCCAGCGGCATGCCTTGCGCTTCTTCGATAAACAACACTACCTGTTTATTTTCTGTATGCCGCTGCAACAAATAGTCGTGCAGCATATGCATGACTTCGTGCTTCGACGCGTCTTTAGAAGCATGCAATTCCAGCTCGTGCGCGATAACGAACAATATATCCTCGGCAGAGATGCTGGGATTACCGATATAAATTATTTCAACCGACTTGGGGAGCTTTAACTGGAGCATGCGGCATAACATGGTCTTACCACTACCCACTTCCCCGACTACCTTGATAATCCCTTCACCGCGCT
>QNFD01000486.1 GCA_003645435.1 Gammaproteobacteria bacterium
ATGATCCGATAGCTGCCGTCACTCGCAATTCCGAGAATCAGATCGTATTCACCAACCGAAAGGGTGGGCTTGTCGGCTTTTACCGACGAGCCGAAGAACCCCGTCTTGCGGTCGTAGTAGAGCTTGATGCTCTGTTGGGAAACGACCTTCTTGTCGATCGCATCGAAACTCTGCGTCATGGTTCGGCGCGGGTAGTCCGCGCCAAAACGCTCGATGAAGCCCTCGATGGTCTCGATGACCGTACGCGTCAGATGCTCGAGCTTCGTGGCGACCTCGACGAGCTTTCCATCGATATCCTCGATTTCGCCACGGTTCTTCGCTTTGTCGTAGGCGGAGATTCGCCGAATTCGCAGGCCGAGAAGGCTGGTGATGTCGTCGTCGACGAGCGGACGGACGAGCTGGTCCGCGTGCTCCCGCATGCCGTCTTTGACTTCCTTCCGCACCGCGCGATCGGTCTCGGCAGTTTCGATCCGGCGATAGATCTTGTGCTCGACGAAGAGGGCCTCCAAGGTCAGCCAGTGTTTGCGCTCGAGCAGCTGCTTCTTTTCCCATTCGAGTTCGGCTCGGATCTGCTCGCGGAGATTTTCGGTCAGTTCGTGCAGCACCGCAGTCGCCGATAGCTGCACAGGGCGCCGATCGCGAATCAGGACGATGCTCGAAGTCACGGATACACTGCAATCCGTATAGGCGTAGAGCTGTGGGATGACTTCCTTGGCCGTTGCGCCGCGCGACAGCACGAGTTCGATCTCGACCCGATCCGTCGTGTAGTCGTGAATCGTCGCGACCTTGACGCGGCCCTTCTGGACCGCGGTCTCGATCGACGCAATCAAGCTCTCCGTGGTCGTCGAGTACGCGAGTTCGGTGATGACGATGCGTTTTGGGTCCGGCGAGCGGAGCCGCGCCCGGATTTCGACCTTGCCACGACCGTCGTCGTATTCCGAGACGTCTGCGATGCCGCCTTGGGGGAAGTCCGGTTCGAGTTCGATCTCTTCACCGTGGAGAATGGCGATCTGCGCCTCCCAGAGTTCGACGAGGTTGTGGGGCAGGATGCGCGTCGCCATCCCGACCGCGATGCCTTCGGAGCCGAGCATCAACGCGATCGGAAGCTTTGCCGGGAACGCGATCGGCTCCCGGTTGCGGCCGTCGTAGCTGGGGCGGAATTCGGTGAGGTCTTCATTGAAGATCGTCTCCAACGCGAGCGGGGTGAGGCGGCATTCGATGTAGCGAGGTGCCGCCGCGGGGTGGCCGCTCAGGAGGCTTCCGAAATTCCCCTGCTTGTCGATGAAGTAATCCTTGTTGGCCAACACGACCAATGCATCGCCGATGGCCGCGTCGCCATGGGGGTGCAATTTCATGGTTTCGCCGACCACATTGGCCACCTTGTGGTAGCGGCCATCGTGCATATCGAAGAGGGTGTGGAGGATTCGGCGCTGAACGGGCTTCATGCCGTCTCGCAGGTCGGGAATGGCACGATCGAGGATCGAGTAACTCGCGTAGTCGATGAAGTTTTTCCGCATCAGATCTTGAAGCTGAGACATCGCTAGCTCCTAGATCACTTCGGTCGCGAGGTTGTCGATGATGAATTGCTTGCGGTCGGGTGTGTTGCGTCCCATGAAGAAGTCGAGGCACTGGGTGACTTCACCCAGGTTATGAATCATCACCGGTGAAATCTGCATGTCGGCGGAGATGAAGGGCGCGAATTCGTGGGGACTGATTTCTCCGAGCCCCTTGAAGCGAGTCGTCTCCGCCCCACGCACGGCTTCGAGCGCTTCGTCGCGCTCCGCCTCGGAGTAGCAGTAGCGGGTTTCCTTCTTGTTCCGCACCCGAAACAGCGGCGTCTCGAGGAAGTAGAGATGCCCTCTGACGACGAGATCCTCGAAGTAGCGCAGGAAGTAGGTGAGCAACAGGTTGCGGATGTGCATGCCGTCGACATCCGCGTCGGTTGCGACCACGACCCGGTTGTAGCGAAGCCCTTCGAGGCCATCCTCGATTCCGAGCGCCTTCATCAGGTTGTAGAGTTCTTCGTTCTTGTAGATAGCGTCGCGCTTGAGACCGTGGCAGTTCAGGGGCTTGCCGCGCAGGGCGAAGATGGCCTGGGTGTAGACGTCTCGGCTCTGCACCATGACGCCAGCGGCCGAGTTTCCCTCGGTGATGAAGATCGTTGTCTCCTCGCGCCGCTTGGCGCGGGGTTGGTCGTAGTGAAACTTGCAGTCCGTGAGTTTTGGAATCCGGATCGCGACCTTCCTGGCGCGCTCGCGCGCATCTTTCTTGATCGAAGCGAGTTCTTTGCGAATCCGCTCATTGGTCTTGATCTTCTCGATCAGAAGCTCGGCCGCCTTGGGGTTCTGGTGCAGCCAGAGAACCAGCTGTTCCTTGACGGCGGGGACGATCCAGCCACGCACCTCGGTGCTCCCGAGTTTGTTCTTGGTCTGGCTGTCGAAGACGGGGTCCTGAACGCGAATGCTGACGGAGCCGACGATTCCGTCCCGGACGTCGTCTCCAGAAAAGCTCTGGTTGGCGAACTCGTTGACGCCCTTCAAGATGCCCTCGCGGAAGGCCGCCTGGTGGGTTCCGCCGTCGTTCGTGTACTGGCCGTTCACGAAGCTGAAGTAGGTCTCGCCGTAGTTATGGGTGTGGGTGAACGCGAATTCGATCCGCTCCTGGCGGTTGTGGATGATCTGGTAGAGCGGCGGTTCGTCGCCAATCTCGTGGCTGAGGAGATCCGCGAGGCCATCGGCGCTGTGAAAGCGCCGGCCGTTGTACATGAGGTTCAGGCCCGCGTTCAGATAGGCG
>QNFD01000487.1 GCA_003645435.1 Gammaproteobacteria bacterium
GGAGACTGCCGGTGATAAACCGGAGGAAGGTGGGGACGACGTCAAGTCATCATGGCCCTTATGGGTAGGGCTACACACGTGCTACAATGGTCGGTACAGAGGGTCGCCAAGCCGCGAGGTGGAGCTAATCCCAGAAAGCCGGTCGTAGTCCGGATTGGAGTCTGCAACTCGACTCCATGAAGTCGGAATCGCTAGTAATCGCGAATCAGCATGTCGCGGTGAATACGTTCCCGGGCCTTGTACACACCGCCCGTCACACCATGGGAGTGGATTGCACCAGAAGTGGGTTGCCTAACCTTCGGGAGGGCGCTCACCACGGTGTGGTTCATGACTGGGGTGAAGTCGTAACAAGGTAGCCGTAGGGGAACCTGTGGCTGGATCACCTCCTTAAAGAGAATGTGGTTGGTTTGTGGAGTAAGCGTCCACACAAATTGCTTGATTAATATTAAAGAAATACCCAAGGGTCTGTAGCTCAGTTGGTTAGAGCGCACCCCTGATAAGGGTGAGGTCGGTGGTTCAAATCCACCCAGACCCACCAGTTCAAGGGCATGGACCTGGGCAGTTTTATGGGGCCATAGCTCAGCTGGGAGAGCACCTGCTTTGCAAGCAGGGGGTCGTCGGTTCGATCCCGACTGGCTCCACATATCAGAGTACAGAGTTAAAAAAAGCGGCCATAGCCGCTTTTTTTAACTCTGCCCTTTGGCAGAATCCAGAAGTAATGGGTATTAGTTCTTTAACAATCGAATATTGCTGATAGAAAATGCATAACACAGCGTTTTTAAGTTTTAACGAGTAATTTCATGCGTCATCTAACATCAAGTAGCTCAGGCTATTTGGGGTTATATGGTCAAGTGAATAAGCGCACACGGCGGATGCCTAGGCGACAAGAGGCGATGAAGGACGTGGTAGCCTGCGATAAGCTTCGGCGAGGCGGCAAACAGCCTTTGACCCGGAGATTTCCGAATGGGGAAACCCACTGCTTAAGCAGTATCTTGCACTGAATTCATAGGTGTAAGAGGCGAACCCGGGGAACTGAAACATCTAAGTACCCGGAGGAAAAGAAATCAACCGAGATTCCCTTAGTAGCGGCGAGCGAACGGGGACCAGCCCTTAAGCTTTTTGCATTTTAGTAGAACGTTCTGGAAAGTTCGGCCATAGCGGGTGATAGCCCCGTATACGAAAAGATGCTTAAAGTGAAATCGAGTAGGTCGGAGCACGAGAAACTTTGACTGAACATGGGGGGACCATCCTCCAAGGCTAAATACTACTTGTCGACCGATAGTGAACTAGTACCGTGAGGGAAAGGCGAAAAGAACCCCGATGAGGGGAGTGAAATAGATCCTGAAACCGTGTGCGTACAAGCAGTGGGAGCAGACTTGTTCTGTGACTGCGTACCTTTTGTATAATGGGTCAGCGACTTACTTTCAGTGGC
Organism: Gammaproteobacteria bacterium; assembly: GCA_003645435.1. The sequence goes on from QNFD01000487.1 coordinate 1,433, forward strand.
GAGGTTAACCGTATAGGGGAGCCGTAGGGAAACCGAGTCTGAATAGGGCGATTTAGTCGCTGGGAGTAGACCCGAAACCGAGCGATCTATCCATGGCCAGGGTGAAGGTGCCGTAACAGGCGCTGGAGGCCCGAACCCACTTATGTTGAAAAATGAGGGGATGAGCTGTGGATCGGAGTGAAAGGCTAATCAAGCTCGGAGATAGCTGGTTCTCCTCGAAAGCTATTTAGGTAGCGCCTCATGTATCACCACCGGGGGTAGAGCACTGTTTCGGCTAGGGGGTCATCCCGACTTACCAACCCGATGCAAACTCCGAATACCGGTGAGTGCAATCATGGGAGACACACGGTGGGTGCTAACGTCCATCGTGGAAAGGGAAACAACCCAGACCGCCAGTTAAGGTCCCAAAATTACAGCTCAGTGGGAAACGATGTGGGAAGGCGAAGACAGCCAGGAGGTTGGCTTAGAAGCAGCCATCCTTTAAAGAAAGCGTAATAGCTCACTGGTCGAGTCGTCCTGCGCGGAAGATTTAACGGGGCTAAGCTGTATACCGAAACTGCGGATGCATATTTATATGCATGGTAGAGGAGCGTTCTGTAAGCCGTTGAAGGTGAATCGTAAGGTTTGCTGGAGGTATCAGAAGTGCGAATGCTGACATGAGTAACGATAAAGGGGGTGAAAGGCCCCCTCGCCGAAAGTCCAAGGGTTCCTGCGCCATGCTAATCAGCGCAGGGTGAGTCGGCTCCTAAGGCGAGGCCGAAAGGCGTAGTCGATGGGAAACAGGTTAATATTCCTGTACCGCTTTTTACTGCGATGGGGAGACGGAGAAGGCTAGGTCAGCCGGCGGTTGGATGTGCCGGTTTAAGCGTGTAGGCAGTGCTCTTAGGAAAATCCGGGAGCACAATGCTGAGGCGTGATAAGGAGGCCCCATGTGGGCCGAAGTGATTGATGCCATGCTTCCAAGAAAATCCTCTAAGCTTCAGGTAAAAAGGACCGTACCCCAAACCAACACAGGTGGACAGGTAGAGAATACCAAGGCGCTTGGGAGAACTCGGGTGAAGGAACTAGGCAAAATGGTACCGTAACTTCGGGAGAAGGTACGCCTCCGTTAGGTGAAGCGACTTGCTCGTGGAGCCGAAGGAGGTCGAAGTGACCAGGTGGCTGCGACTGTTTACTAAAAACATAGCACTGTGCAAACTCGCAAGAGGACGTATACGGTGTGACGCCTGCCCGGTGCCGGAAGGTTAATTGATGGGGTTAGCTTCGGCGAAGCTCTTGATCGAAGCCCCGGTAAACGGCGGCCGTAACTATAACGGTCCTAAGGTAGCGAAATTCCTTGTCGGGTAAGTTCCGACC
>QNFD01000488.1 GCA_003645435.1 Gammaproteobacteria bacterium
TCCAGAACAGGTACAGTGGTATTGATAACAGTCGATATCCCGGAGCGGGTGGATCAGCACTTGTATTTTGCTTGCTCACCGGTAAAAAGGTGCTTCGCCCGGTGGCCGGGTTTTGAAACGCTTATGTATCCAGATGTAATTTTCAGGGTACAGGCGCGCGTACTTTTCAATCGATTGATTAACCGCACTGGCATCCTTGAGATCATCGCCACTGGGAAAATCCTGCAGTGGAGCATCGATGTGCAAAATGTAGCCTGTGCCATCTTTTTTGCGTTCGGGATAAAAGGGTAACATCACTGCTCCCGATGACTTGGCCAGGCGTGAACTCGCCGTAATCGTGGCCGTGTCAATGCCCATGAAAGGAGCGAACACGTTGCGTTCGCGCCTGAAATCCTGGTCCGGGGCATACCAGGTCGGTATTTTGTTTTTGATGCCCTTGATCAACTGGCGGGTATTCTTGCGCGAGATCGTGTTGACGAAATAACCGCTGCGTTGTGTAAAAAGAAAGCTGTCGAACAGATCATTGCGTTGGGTGCGATACATGACCTGAAGAGGCATGAAAAGAGCAAACAGGCGTCCACTGATTTCGAGACTGGTGAAATGTCCGGCGAGCAAGATGGCCCCGCGACCACTATCAAGCACCGCGTCGAGATTTTCGCGCCCCCTGATTTCGACCATTGCCTCGAGTTTTTCGTCTTTCCACCACCAGCACATGGCCATTTCGATCAGTGAAATACCGATATTCTGATAACACTCGGCCTTGATACGGTCTCTTTCCTGACGGTTTTTCTCCGGAAAACAATGCGCTAGATTGATATCAACGATGCTTTTGCGTTGACCGGAAAACAGGAAAATCAAACGGCCGAGAAGTCGCCCGATGAATAGTTCGGCCCGGTAAGGTAACAGCGATACCAGGCGTAACAGGCCAAGAATAAGCCACGTGAGCCAAAATTTCGGGGAATAGTAATCGCTCGCCTTGAATATTACCGAGCTCTTTTTACCCATCGATTATTGCTTGCCCAGCCAACGGTTAATTTCAGCCAGATCGTTTTCCTGCAGGACCCCCGCAGCCTGTCTCAGCTTGAGACTATTGATCAGGAATTCGTAACGCGATCCCGCGTACTCGAGGTTGGCGCGAAAAGTTTCACGCACCGATATCAGTACATCCACCGAAGTTCGGGTGCCTACTTCGAATCCGGCCTGGGTGGCTTCGAGGGCGATGTTGGTCGAGGCCAGCGCCTGTTTAAAGGCTTTGACCGAGCTAATTCCGGAAACCACGTCGAGGTAGGCGGTACGTGCTTGCTGGGTAGCAAGCCGATTTTGCAGTAGCACCGAGTTTTGCGCGGAAGCGTATTCTGATTCGGAGCGGGCCTGCTCGGAACTGATACGCCCGCCGGTGTATAGCGGTACCTCCAGTTCGAGGCCGACGCTCAGGTCTTTGCGGCGCGAGTCATCCCGAAAATCGTCATCGGTATTCAAATCCGTATCGGCATATCTGGCGACAAAGTCGAGTGTCGGATAACCAAGGCGGGCATTCTTGTCGCGCTCAAAACGAGCTGCATCCAGGTTCTGCTTTGCGGCAATCAGGTCCCGGTTAAATTCCAGGGCTAACTTGACCCATGCGTCGGAACCGCTTGGCTGCGGAACTTCGAGCTTGAGGTCGTCGCCGAGGCGAGACAGCTTTCTGATGTTGTCCTGGCCAGTGATAACCACCAGCGACTGGTAGGCATTTTCAAGAATATTCTCGGCCAGTATTACCTGTGCATCAGAGGTATCAAAGCGTGCCTGGGCTTCATGCACATCGGTGATGGCGATGAGCCCCACTTCAAAACGTTTTTCTGCCTGCTCGAGCTGACGGGCAATGGCGGTACGCTCGGCATAGGTGAAATCGACATTATCGTGCGCGGCAAGAATGCCGAAATAGACTTGTGCGACGCGCAGTATCAAATCCTGACGGGCAGCCTGTACCTGGGCGAGCCGTGCGGCGACAGTAGCTTCTGCCGCATTGATGTTACCAGTGACCACGTTGTCATAAAGGGACTGTGTCAGGTTAAGGCTATAGCCGGTGTTGGTTTCGCTACTGTCGTCTGTGTTCGAGTCATCGATTTCACTTGCCGAGGCGTTGGCATTCAAAGATATTTGTGGTCTGTTGCCTGCACGGGCAAAGGGTACCAACTGGGTCGCCGCGAGATAATCGGATTCCGCGATCTGCAGCGCGGCATCGTTTTCCAGCGCGAGGCTATAAACGGTGACCAGGTCCTGCGCCGCCGCCATTTGCGAGTATCCGAGCAGGGCCAATAAGACGAGTTTCGATAAGAGTTTTTGCATTCGATGATTCATAGTTGAACTTGCGCGAATTATAAAGAAACTGGTGGCCGATTAATACACGGGCATATTGGGATCAATTGTACGCGCCCAGGCATCGATACCACACCAGGCTTAACTTAAAGCTTGAGTCGCGGCAGGTCAGTCTCGAACAGCGATTGCGTCGTCCACTCCGCTTCACCGACGCGGGTAATCAGCAAAGCTTGCATTACCGGTGAGTTACCAATGATGACAAACATCCTGCCTCCCGTTTTAAGTGCCTGTTTCAGATTTTCGGGGACAGCCGGTAGCGAAGCGGTTACTGCGATCACATCGTAGGCTTGAATGGCGTCTATCTGCGCTAGTTCAAGTTGCTCGAAATCAACATTGTCCTGGCCGCAACTGGAGACGTTGCATTTGGCGAAATCGATAATTTCGGTGCTGTTATCGATGCTGCTAACCCGTTGCGCGAGA
>QNFD01000489.1 GCA_003645435.1 Gammaproteobacteria bacterium
ACGCCACCCGCGTCGCATATCTCGCCCCCGCCTGAATCCGACTAGTCCCTGGAACCGGTGCTTCATAAATGAATGACGAACTCGCGTTCTGTTCTATATCCCAGCTAACGCAAAAACTGCGTGATGGTGAAGTGAGTTCACTACAACTGGTCGAGTTGTTCGCTCAACGAATCGATCGCTTCAAAAATCAAAGCAACGCATTCATATCGCTCGATCTGGAGACAGCGATGGAGCGTGCCAGGGGATTAGAATACTCAGCCGACCAGGCACTATGCGGCATCCCCTATGCCTGCAAGGATTTATTCGATGTGCAAGGACAGGTAACCTCTGGCGGATCAAGAGTCCTCGAGAATGAAGTAGCCGAGACAAATGCCACCGTTATCGACCGCATGAACGCGGCCGGCGGCATTTACCTGGGTAAGAATAATCTGCACGAATTTGCCTACGGCGCCACCGGTGAAAACATTCTGCATGGAACCTGTCAAAATCCATACGACCCGTCACGCCTGGCCGGTGGTTCGAGCAGCGGCTCCGCGGCCGCTGTCGGCTACGGACTCTGTACTGCTGCGCTGGGTACCGATACCGGCGGGTCCGTTCGCGCACCCGCGGCGCTCTGTGGACTGGTGGGACTCAAGCCGACCTACGGCCGCATCAGTACCGAGGGTGTTATCCCCTACTCCTGGACACTCGATCACGTCGGCACCATTACGCGCACAGCGGTCGATGCATCGATACTGTTTTCGGTACTCAAGGATGCACCGGGTCCATCTAAAATCAGTAGATCGGCCAGGCTCGAGGGCTTGACCATTGGTATTCCCGAAACCTTCTTCTTCGAGCAGGCCGACACCGAAATTCTCGATAGCGTCGATCAACTAATGACATTTTTAACAGCATCTGGCGCGAAACTGCGCAAGGTGCCGATGACATCGATGGAATTTACGCGTACCGTTTCACTCACCGTTCAAATGCCGGAAGCGCTTTCCTACCACAACCGCTACCTCGAAACTCGTGGTGAATTATACAGCCAGGATTTTCGCGCGGGCCTGGCACTGGGCCAGTGCATCCTTGCCGAGCAATACGTTCGCGCCAAGCGCTTCATTGAAACTTATCGCCGCGACACGGATGCCGTGTTTAAAGAAGTGGACCTGCTGTTAACACCGGCGACACCCGCCATTGCTCCCAAAATTGGCGCAGTAGAAGTCACCACCGATGGCGTTTCCGAACCCGCCGGCAATGCGATCACGCGCTACACATCCTTTTTCAACATGACCGGGCATCCGGCAATCACCTTCCCCTGCGGCATGCACAGCACCGGCTTACCGATCGCCGCACAGCTGGTAGGCCGGCACTACGAAGATGAGGCATTGCTGGATATCACTAGCGATATTGAAAGCCGAATGGATTTTAGAATACCACCACCCCTTCTCCCTGGAGTTACTACACCCTCTCCCTCAGGGAGAGGGCAGGGGTGAGGGGGCGATAGAATCGAAGCCCACGATTCAAACGCAGGCTGATTATCGATTACCCCTCACCCTAGCCCTCTCCCGCAAGGGGAGAGGGAACACTCTCCATCAACACCTCAATCAACAACCCCATATCCTCATCACTAATACCTTCCTTTTCAGTCAACGAACTACTCAAATTTGCAGCACAAATGCGAACCGGCGACTCACGCCTGAACAGATCCAGCGCGGCACCCTGACCCTTTATCAAATCCCTGATTACCAGTGGACTCAACATTCCGGCAGTCTCCATCACCGGGCAGAGGGCAATATTGTGTAAGGCAGTCAGTAACTTGGGGCCAATAAACTGTGGTGGCATTGTCCCGCTATTCAGGTCAAGCAATCGCTCGGCTGTCTCGGTATAGAAATCCAGAAAGTTATTACCCGCACGGAACATCAGGAAAGCATTATGAACTTTGCGATAGGCTCTAAGCCGGTTATTTGTATCGTTCTGAACCCAGACCTCACGTCCCAGCGCATAGCTGGAGTCTGGTAACACAAACTCCACTGGATTAAAAATCAGAAAATCTGCATCACACCAGATCACGGTCGCATAACCCTGTCGAAAACCATCCTGCAACGCATGCAAGCGTGCCAGGTCAGCCGCAATCACCTTCTGTTGCGCGGTTTTTTCCAGTAACAAGGCGGGTATCGACTCAAATAATTCATCGCCAATAAACCGATAATCGAAGTTGTTAGTCTCAGCCCAACGAGACACCGAGTCGAGGCAAGATTCCAGCCACGGGTATGGCAACGGTTGCCGATGCGATTGCAGAACGAGGGTATGCAGCATAAAGAATAAGTACGGTTTTATTCCTGCTTAAACCGATTTACGGAACTGACAATAAAGATACATTTGCTCGACGCCGCCCGGCGTAACATGTAGTTCATTGTGCTGGCGTACCAATTCAAATTCATCACCCAGCGTATTCTCTAATTGTTCAGCACTGTAGCGTTGTACCGGCAGACCACTGCACCTGGCCGGCGCTTCCGGTGCAAAGGTACCGATTATCAGATGCCCGCCTGGTTTTAAGGCCTTGAGAAGATTGTCCCGGTACATGCGTTGTTGCTCAGGCTCTGTGAGAAAATGGAGTACCGCCCGATCATGCCATAACTCGTAACCTCTTGTCGGTAAATCAACCGAGGTAATATCACCTTCTAACCAGGTGACCTGATCCGCCTTTTTAGCCAGGCGTAATCTGGCCGTAGCAATAGCATTCTCTGAAATATCGAGAACTGTGATTGACCTATAACCCGTTTCTAACAGGTCATCG
>QNFD01000490.1 GCA_003645435.1 Gammaproteobacteria bacterium
CATCACCAATGACAGCCATCCAGCCGACTTTTTCACCAAAAAACAGGCCGATTAAAATGCCTGCCGCAAATGACAGCAAAACCAGCGTGGACATGCTCATTTTCTTTCGTTTATTTTCGGGCTTTATAACTTCAGTCGCTGTGGCCATACCTGTCTGATCCCTGGTTTCCGATTATATCTGCTGGTTGTCGGTTGAACTGAATTCAGCGATTGCTGACTCGTAGCATTCAATATATTGCTTAATTTTCGTTTCCGGGGCAAATAAATTTGCCGCGCGCGCGCGCGCCTGCTTCCCCATCTGTTGATGCAACCCCGTATCGGAAAGAATGCCGATCATATGGCTGGCCAATAGATCAACATCGTCGGGGTCCGCCATAAAGCCGGTTACGCCCACTTCGACAACTTCGGGAATTCCATCGATATTACTCGATACCGTTGGCACGGCGCTTGCCATGGCTTCGAGCAGCACCATGCTGAAAGATTCTGTATAGCTGGGCTGGATGACACAGTCGGCATTCGCAATATAAGATTCGATATCAGTCACGTGACCGATAAAGTTAACCTTATCGATTATACCGAGTGTCTGGCATTGCTTCTTTGTATCCTCCAATTCGGGTCCCGATCCAACCAGTACTAACCTGGCGTTAATTTTACCCACTACCTGGTGAAACGAGCGAATCACCGCGCTGATGTTCTTCAGGGGCCGGAAAGTTGACACGTGCATGATGATTTTTTCGTCTTCATTCGCCAGGGTATTACGTAAATCCCTGGAGGCGCGTTTTGGGGAGAACTGATTCAAATCTATAAAGTTATGTATCACCTGAATCGATTTGCTGATTTCAAAATTGCTTCTTATATAGTCTCGCTGATAAGCGGAAACGGTAGTAACGCGGGTACTCTTGTTAATACTGAACTGGTTTAACGGATAAAGTGGCTTGTCCTGGCCTATCACCGAGACATCAGTGCCATGGATAGTGGTGATAGTAGGGAATTTCCTGGTACAGATCTGGTTGGCCAGGTAGACACACAGCGAATGAGGAATCGAGTAGTGGGCATGGACAATATCCAGTTTGAATTGCTCCACTACCTCTACAATTTTAGCGGTTAGCGCAAAGGTATAGAGCGAACCTGAAAACAAGGGGTAATAAATAGCCTCAACATCATGAAAATAGACATTGTCACAGTTATCCAGCAATTTAAAAGGTCGCGTACTGGATATGAAATGGACTTCATGCCCCATTTCGGCAAGCCCCAGGCCGAGTTGAGTCGCGACCAGGCCGGACCCCCCTATACTGGGATGACAGACAATTCCTATGCGCATACTTTTACAGGTTTTCCTGGTTGGTCCATCATCAGTAGTGGTCAGGATTTTATCGGCCGATTAGAGAGCAAACTAGATTTATTGTCCACAAATGTCCTTTTCGTAGTGGGCCGCTATACCCGATTCTATTTTTTTGGCTTCATGCCAGTCGTTACGGCGCATGACATTCGTGACCGTGGAAAAATGAATATATAAGAAACATCACTCATATTCAGTATGTTAGCTGGATTCACTCTATCCACTGGCTCCCTCGGACCCGGCGTCAGGACGCCTGCCACGATCCGAATCCAACCTGTCCGACCGGGTTCGCGGACGCCGATGATACAGGGTTGGGCCGGGAATTTCTGCTTCCCGGTTTTAGGCCGCAACATGGCCTCTTCCTGCCGGCCGCAAAGACACGAAAGCGCAATAATATCAAATGCTTATGAAAAACGGAACGATGGTGCTAGAATGCCGGCCGACACCAATAAAGGGGACCTGTCGATGACGTTTTTTACCGCGGATATTTGTGACGAGCACAGTGACAGGGTAGCTGTACTGGGGGCCGGGTACAGCAACTACGGTGGTGCGGAAAAGTGCCAGGGTGAAGTTGTCACCATAAAACTGGACAGGAACATTTCAGATCTGATTCCCCTGCTGAGAGATGTCGATGGCATGGGAAAAGTCGTCGTCGTCGACGTGGACCAGGCCTACTACGCCGTTGTGGGTGAAAATCTGATGAAATTCGCACACCAGAGCAACTATGCGGGCATTATCGTCAACGGTTACGTCAGGGACATCGCACTGATCAGGGACATCCCGGTCGCCCTGTATGCCCTTGGCACCTGCTCGCGAAAATACATCCCCGCCACTAAAGGCGAACAGGATGTACCACTGGTTTTCGGAGGTGTTGAATTCAATAGCGGTGACTACCTGTATGCCGACACCGATGGTGTGATTGTCGCCGCGGAGAAAATTGTCTAGCCCGAGTATCTCAGAGGAACGAAGATGCAACGAAAAGTCGTCAATTAGGTCAACACCGGCACCGTTTGCAGAAATCCCGTTATCTCGCGCCACATCACTGGGGGATTGGAGTACATGGGAAAGTGCCCACACTCCGGAATTTCCGACAGCTTGACACCTCTGGACTTTATAAGACTCAAGTAAGACAGTCCCCGGTTTTGTTCTCCATACATGAACATTTTTGGGCAGGGTAAGTCCAGGAATTTGTCCATAAGATCACCATGATCAGATAAGGACACCATCGATGAAAAAATACCTCGGATGGCTTCAGGCCGTATCTTGTGTTTTAAACTCGCAGAAAAGAGGGGACTGGAGTATGCAGGCGTATGCAGGGCGCGCTCTATAAAATGCTCAAAAAATTCATTGGCATTGGCTGTCGGGTAATCGAGTATTTGGCGGCTTAAAAAGCAGTCTTCGGGCGCAATATTGCCTTCAATATCGATGAAACTGCG
>QNFD01000491.1 GCA_003645435.1 Gammaproteobacteria bacterium
CTTCCCGCGGCCGGGCGCCATTCCGGGTCTGCCTTCGGTGGCCTTGTCTTCGCTGCAGGTGCAGCTGGCGCAGGTGGCGCTGACGGCGGACATGTCGGTCAGTGAGTTGGTCTTTATCGGCGGGACCGAGGCGCGATACGGGCAGACGGCCCGGGCGACGGTGACGCATCTGGAGGTTGATTTTGAGACCACCGCCTTTGATTCGGTGTCCGGGGATCCCTGGGGCGTTTCCCTGCGGCACCTGGGTATGGGGGTGACGCTCGAGAGCGAATCCGATGGCGAGGTGCCGGGCGGACTGATCACAGCGGTGATGGACAGCTTGTCGCTGTATTTCGACGCCATCGGCTCGGCCGCGCTGGACGGGACGGCAGCTCCCGCAGCCTGGTGGCGGGCCAGCGGACCGGTGCATTTGTCCAATACCGCGAGTGTCTCCCACGAAGCCGGCACTTATCGGGGCACGTTCATCAGTGATTTTGTGCTGCCGGGAGCCGAAGAATTGAAATCCTTCTTGCCCGCTGGTTTTCCCCACGGCCGTTTCGGTCAGATTGCCGGTCGCCTCGCGCTCGAGGGCTCGTTTACCCGACCCAGCCTGGATCTGGCTCTGGACCTGGATCTGGACCGGACCGACTGGTTGAATACCGGCCTGTTGAAGGTGCGACTCGATACCGACATCGATGAATTGATCACCACGGGACTGGGGGCGGCGCAGGTCTATCTGGACACGCTGGATATTGACCTCATGGGGGTGGAGTTGCGGGCCGCAGGTTCGCTGCACGACAGTGCTGTGGATATGTCCCTGCACGCGGCGGTGAATGACACGCAATTGGCGGCGTTGTTTAGACCGCAGGACGTGGTCGACACCGAGGTGGCTCTGGGGCTGGATATTCTGGTTGCCGGCACCCTGCAGCAGCCCTCGCTTGAGTTGAGTCTCGACGGCGGCCTGGATTCACCGTCGGCCCAGGTGCCAAGGATGTCACTGCAGGTGACGGCGACTTCGACCGGCGGAGAATTGGCGTTGACGTTGGCCGAGGGCCTGTCGGTCGCCGGCGTGGAACTGGATTCGCTGGCGACGCAAGTGCAGGTCGTTCGTGCCGATGGCGACTCGTTGTCGGGCCGGTTTGTCTTTGCCGCCACCAAGGGTGCCGAACGGGTGGCCGTCGGTGGCCGGGCCTGGGCGGATTCCCTGGGTCGGTCGCCGCAGCGTCGCGTGGCACTGGACAGCCTGGTGATTGTGGCCGCGGGTCAGGATCTGCGCCTTGAAAAGCCGACCACGTTGACGATGGGACCGGGGCGGTGGGACATCGACCTGACGCCGACAGTCTTTTCCGGCGAGGCCGGACAGCTTTCACTGGGCGGTCGGTCCGCTCCCGAGGGGTTGGATCTGGCTGGCCAGTTGGCTGTATTGCTGTCCGAGGATCTGTTGAACGAGATCATACCCAGCGAGTTCTGGTCGGATGATGGCGGTCGCGATTTTTCACTTTCGGCCAATACCGAATTGAAGGGCTCTCGTGAGGTGCCGGTACTGGCGGGCGGCCTGTCGGCACGGCTTATTCCGCATCGCGACGACCCTGAACTGGGCGTGGATCTCGAATTCGCCCTGGCCACCGATGATACGGCCGGGTTGCTGGCGCGCCTGGCTTTTGTGGCCGCCGATTCGGTTATTCTGCGCGGCAGCCTCCAGGTGCCGGGTCGGATTGATCCGGAAACCGGGGATTGGCGTCACACGGCCGGACGTGGCGCGCGCCTGATTGTTCCGGACCAGACCCTGGGTCTGGACCACGTTAACCGCATGCTGCCGCCGGAGGTGTCCTTGGCTGGAGACTTGGCGGTCGGTGCCGATGTTCGTGTTTCCCTGTCCGGCGCGGTCAACGACAGCGCCATCGCCACCGATGGGAACGATTTGGCCCAGGGCACCGGTTATGTGCGAACTTCTGGCCTGAAGATCAGTTTGCCCAATAATTCACGCATGGTTGTGGACCTGGATTTGCGGATGGACGGCGCCTTGGCGGACCCGACGGTGGGTGGGCGCATCGAGATCAAATCGGGGTTTTTCCGGATCCCGGAACAGCCTCGCAACCTGCACCCCCTGGAGGGTGCACCCCAACTCTGGGCTTTAGGCGCCGGTGATACCCTCATCGAGATTCCCGATTCGCTGCGGGTTTTTCTGGTGCCGCCGGAGCAAGGACCGGCCCCGAAAACCGGTGGCCCCGCTTTTTTCCCGAATCTGGATCTGCAAATTCTCATGCCCGGCAACCTGCGCGTCAACGGCTATGGCCTGAATATCGAACTGGCCGGAGATCTCAAAATTGCCCGCGGTTTTGACGCGGACGGACTGCCGCAGTCGAAGATTCAGGGCGATGTGAATGCCCTGGATGGCACGTTGCGGTTCATGAACCGTGTGTTCAAGGTGGAGCGAGGCCGGGTCCGCTTTGTGGGATCGATCCCACCGGATCCCGAATTGAGCTTGCTGTTGGAGACGGATGTCTCCGGTACGCTGGTGCGGATTCTGATTTCCGGTATAGCCAGCGATCCGGAGGTCGTCCTGAGTTCGGAGCCGGATTACGAGAAGCAGGACATCATGGCGGTGTTGCTTTTCGGGCGCCCGCTGAACGACCTGGACAACGACCAGCGCGGTGGCGTGGATAACGATAGTGATCCGGGGCAGGAGTTGCGCCAAAATATGGCAGGCTTGGCCATGGCCTTCGGCACCGCCGGCCTGCAGAATTCGGTCTCCAGTACCTTCGGCGTGGACACGGTC
>QNFD01000492.1 GCA_003645435.1 Gammaproteobacteria bacterium
CTGGAAGGTGGTCTCGAGGAAGTACTGACGATCCAGTGCCCGGCGGTACTGACGATTCAGCTCGGTATTAACGAACCGCGTTACGCCTCGTTGCGCGGCATCAAGCAGGCCAAGGCCAAGCCGATTGAAGAACTCAGTCACAAAGATCTGGGCTTAAGCGATGATGAGGTTGGTGTGGCAGGATCTGCGTCAAGAGTCCGCCGTATGTATGTTCCTGAAAAAGGTCAGGCCGAATTGATCGAAGGCACTTCGGCGGAGCAGGCTCAACGTGTTGCCGAAATCATCAAACAAATGCAGGGGGAAGCGTAATGGCTGAAATACTCGTAATAGCGGAACAACGTCGCGGTGAATTGATTGGCGCAAGCCTGGAATGTATCGCTGCCGCGGTGGAGCTGAAACAACAGGGCGACCAGTCGGTTGCGGTATGCATCATTGCACCATCTCCGGAGATCTTTGTCGAACAACTATCGGCGGCAGGGGTCGATGAAATTATCACCATCAAGTCCGCACAGGCCGAATTTCAAGCTGATGAGTTTGAGTCAACACTATTGTCCCTGATCGGGCAGCGGCAGCCCGCGCTGGTGCTCACAGCGCACAGTATTGATGCCTGGGGGTACGCACCGGCGCTGGCCATTAAAGGCGGATTCGGTTATGCCAGCGATGTATTCGCCATGCGCTACGAAAACAACGAGTTGATTGCGATCCGTGCCGGCTACGCCGAAAAAGTTCATGTCGAAGTTGACTTTCCTGGATACGATACCGTGCTACTGACGGTACGCGGCAATACTTTCAAGCCTGTCGAAGCGAGCGGCAGCCCACAGGTGAACAGTTTCGAGGCAGCGCCGGTATCTCCACGCAGCAGCCATGAAGAATATATCGAGCCTGAATCCGGTGGTGAGGTCGACATCACCCAGGCCGAATTTATGCTGTCTATCGGTCGCGGTATCTCGGAAGAAGATAATGTTGAGGAATTTGCCGAATTGGCCGAATCGATGGGTTTTACCCTGGGTTGTTCGCGGCCGATCGCCGACAATGGATGGTTGCCGAAGTATCGCCAGGTCGGTCAGTCAGGAAAGACGGTAAGCAATTGTTCGGTTTACCTGGCGCTTGGCATATCCGGCTCGGTGCAGCATATGGCGGGCATGAAACATGTAGCCAACATAATCGCGATCAACACCGATCCCGAGGCGTCGATTTTCAATATCGCCCGTTACGGTGTGGTTGCCGATATCTTCGATATTGCCGAAGAACTGCGAAATCACTTCGATTAATCTGCTCTGACTGAGGTAGAAACTTATGCAAACGCTTGAAAGCGCACGGGCCAGGTATCGCATACGCAGTGTGCGCTGGGGATTTTACTGGGCGCTGTGGTGTGCGGTTCTGTGGGGCGCCTGGTATGTACCCGGCACGGCGGTCTGGTACGAGTCTCCTTTCGTCGAACTGGGTTCGGCTAGCCAGGGTGAATTTCTTCTCGCCGCCGCGGTAATCACCGCACTTGGTTCACTGGCGATATTATTTTTCCTGTTTGTCTGGATAGGTGTTCTCGAAAAATGGGGGGAATATGCTCGAACTTTCCGCCAGATACGTATCTCGAAATGGTATTACCTGGGTGCGGTATTTGGTGGTCCCTGTGCCCTGTTTGGCTCTTATTTGGCGATTGGTTACGTAGGTCCGATTTTCGCGGCTATCGCGGCCTTAATGTATCCGGTGGTGGGCGCTACTTTGGCCCGCTTCTGGTACTACGAAAAAATGAGCGCTCGTGCCGTGGTTGGTATCATCGTTATTCTGGTTGGAGGGGCTTCGATTTATGCCCCGGGATTAATGGGTGAATTTTCCAACCCGGACAGCGGTGCCTGGCTCGGGTATCTTGGCGGTATCATGGCGGCTGTTGGTTGGGGAGTCGAAGGCGCTATTGCTGGTCGTGCACTGGATGTCAGCGATCCCGATGTTGGCATTACCCTGCGGTTTACCGGTGAGGTTTTTTACTGGGTTTTTTTGATTCTTCCGGCGATTATGATATTCAGTGATGCCGATGTGCTAAGCCTGATCCTGGCGGCACTCAATTTTTCAGTGATGATCTGGATCGTGCTGGCCGGTATCAGCTTCGCGTTTTGCTATGTTGCCTGGTATAAATCCTTTCCTTTGATCGGTGTTGGCAGAGGGCAGGCTATCGCAGCGCTGTATGGGGTATTTGCTGTGATCTTCCTTTCCATCTTTACGCTCAGTCTTCCTGAATGGCATTTTCTGATCGGTTTGTCGCTGACTGTGCTGGGTGGTTTTGTGATGTTCACCGAGAAGACTGAAATGCTCGAAGTCATTCGCAGCAGTGATCTGAACGTGGGAGCAAAGACATGACTAAACTACACATGAAAGGTTTCGTTCTGCGCCTGCTGGAGGAGAGCCGGGAAGGTCTGTGGGATTATGAGATTGCAGCAAAAGTGCTCGAAGAGTTTCACCATACCGGCGATTACTGGCGTGGTGAAGTAAGGGCCACGCTTACCGATCTGTTTTCAGGCGCACTGTTAGAAGAAATAGAAGATCGAATGGATGAAGAAGAGTATTTTGGGGTCGGGAAGATTTCAGTTAAGTTTCGCCTGAGCGCTTTTGGCCGCCAGAGAATGGTTGAAACTGGATTGCTTTAGTCGGCGTCCGGATAATATTCAAATTCGGGAGAAAATGAATGTCGGATTTTTGGGGTTTTCCAGGTGCGGACATATTGGCGGTTGTGCTGATTACCGTTATCTGCGCACTGTGTCTA
>QNFD01000493.1 GCA_003645435.1 Gammaproteobacteria bacterium
AGGGAGCGAATGACGGGCTCTGGGACTGGAATCTCGAAACCGATGAGGTTTATTACTCCCCAGGCTGGGAAAGCATGCTTGGTTATGATGAGGGTGAGCTTGAACATGTTTATCAAACCTGGGAAAACCTGGTGCATCCCGACGACAAGGACGGGATGCTGAAGGCGACAGAGGCTTACCTGGCAGGCAAAACGGATTCATTCGAAGTTGAATTCCGCATGTTTCACAAGGATGGTCATGATGTCTTCATATTGGCCCGGGCATTCAGCGTAATTTCAAAACAAAACAAGCCAATACGCCTGGTGGGAACACATGTCGACATCAGTAAACGCAAGATAGCGGAAATATTCAATAAAAGAACGGCAACCATTCTCGAAATGATTGCCAGGGGAAAACCGGCCTCCGAAATCTACGATGCAATTGCATTGATGTACGAGGAACGCCATTCTGGAATGCGCTGCTCGATGCTTGAACTGGAGGATGGCAAATTATTGCATGGCGGTGCTCCGAGCTTGCCCAAAGCGTATTGTGACGCGGTACATGGCCTGCAGAATGGTCCCGATGTCGGTTCATGCGGGACGTCTACCTACACCGGCGAGCGCTGCCTTGTAGAGAACATCGAGACCGATCCCAAGTGGGAAAACCTCAAGAATGCCGCCCTCCCGCACGGGATGCGCTGCTGTTGGTCAGAACCGATTAAAAATTCCAGGGGAGAAGTGCTGGGCGCATTCGGCATGTATTATGATTTCTCGGCATTGCCGGATGAAAATCAATCCGAGGATTTGAAATCAGCGGCAAGGCTTGCCGGAATCGTCATGGAGCGGGACCAGGATCACAAGCGTATCCGTCAGTTAGCCTATACGGATGAACTAACCGGTCTCGCGAGTCGTGCTCATTTTTATCTGTACATGGAAGACTTGATTAAGATTTCGCAGCGACATGGGCGCAAATTCAGTTTGTTGTATATCGATCTTGATAATTTCAAAATCGTCAACGACAGCCTTGGTCATGATGCCGGAGACCTGCTTCTCAAGGAAATAGCCCGGCGTTTACAGGGAGCGGGCCGTGAGATCGATTTTATAACGCGCATCAGTGGTGATGAATTCAGCATTGTCATTGAAGAAACTGAAGATTCCCTGGCAGCGGGTCATTTTTGCCAGCGTTGCCTGGACACAGTATCGACGCCCTTGCAGTTATCCGGCAGAACCCTGGATCCATCCTGCAGTATTGGAATCGCGCATTATCCGGAAGACGGCGAAACGCTTTCGACCCTGTTAAAAGCGGCCGACACGGCGCTTTACTCCGCCAAAGAGCATGGAAAAAATTGCTATGCCTTTTATGAATCCACGCTGACTGAAAAAGCCGAGTATCGTTTTAAATTTGAGCGATATCTCAGGGAAGCTATCGAAGAAAAGCAGCTAACGCTCGTTTATCAACCTCAGATCGATTCTGTTAGCGGTAAAATCACGGGTGTCGAAGCATTATCGCGCTGGATACATCCTGAACTTGGCCAGGTCTCCCCGGTGGAATTTATAGCTACGGCGGAAAGAATTGGCATGATCAAGTTGTTGACAGACTGGGTGCTTGAATCTGCCTGCAAGCAGGCGGTTGCGTGGAAAAAAGAAACTCAGCATAGCTTGCGTATCGCGGTGAATATCTCTGCCGGTTTGTTCCTTAACCAGGACCTCGTGCAATCGGTAAGGCGCGCCATCGACAAAACAGGCATGGAGCCGGCCGAACTGGAACTGGAAGTAAGCGAAAGCGTTGTGCAAACAAACCTGGCAAACCTGTCAATTTTCCAGGAGTTGAAGAAACTTGGCGTTTCCCTGGCAATAGATGATTTTGGTACAGGCTATTCATCGTTTGCATCGCTTAAACATCTTAACGTCGATTGTCTGAAGATTGATAAGTGCTTTATCGATGACATGCTGGCGAATGACGATGCGAAGCTTCTGGTTTCTTCGATGACTGAAATCGGCCACAACTTTTGTCACAGGGTTCTTGCCGAGGGTGTGGAGAAATCAGAGCAGTTTAAGTGTATCCAGGAAATCGGTTGTGGCTCCGTGCAAGGATTCTTGTTTAGTGAACCGGTTTCCGCGGAGGAAATACCGAAACTGCTGGATCGGAATTACCTCGACTGAAGTCACCCCCCCCCTGTTTCCCGTAGATTGGCACTCTCTGGCTAAATCTTATAATCTCCCGCCTGATTACCATCAGCTTTTCACCAGGGGTGAAATTCGAGCCATCTTGCCTTTGCTTCAGAGATTTAATCAGTGACACAAAAACGAAACTCGCAATACGACATCCTGTTCGAACCGGTTCAAATCGGCCCCAGGATCGCAAAGAATCGCTTCTACCAGGTTCCGCATTGCAATGGAATGGGGCATCGGTTCCCCCGGGCCATGGCTGAAATGCGAGGCGTGAAAGCGGAAGGCGGCTGGGGTGTCGTGTGCACCGAGGAGTGCTCGATTCATCCCACCAGTGACCTGTCGCCGGCGACGCTCATGCGCATATGGGATGACAGCGATCTACCGGTTCACGAACTTATGGTCGAGAAAATCCATGAACACGGCGCGTTGGCCGGTATTCAACTGGTGCACAACGGGCTTGAAGTCGCGAACTATGTCTCCCGGCAAACTTCACTGTGTCCCAGCAGCACCCCAACCGACGCCTTTCATCACGTGCAGGCGCGCGCCATGAATAAAGCGGATATCCGCGACTGTCGCAAGTGGCATGTCGATGCCGCCAGGCGCGCA
>QNFD01000494.1 GCA_003645435.1 Gammaproteobacteria bacterium
CAATGTCGATAGAGATTCCGTCGAGACCTGCTGTGTGTAATGTCTCGACCATTAAGCTGACCACCTCGATATCGGCCGCTATGCTGTCACTGCCAAATATTTCGGCGCCAATTTGCAAAGGTGTGCGGCTGGAGGTTATGCCTTCGGCCTGTGCGTGCAGTAAATGACCGCAGTAACACAAACGCGTAATACGCTTATTGCCATGATCGTTGGCCAGCAGATGGGCATCGATGCGGGCAACCTGGGGGGTCATATCGGATCGAACACCCATTTGCTTGCCGGTCAACTGATCGACCAGCGCAAAGGTCTTGGTATCCATCGACTGTGCTGTACCGGTTAACAATGAATCCATATACTCGATCATTGCCGGCATCACCAGGTCATATCCCCACAGGTGATAGGTCTGCAGTATCTTGCGGCGTAACAGTTCCACAGCCTGGGCGTCCGGCGGCAGGGTTTCCTGCACGCCGTCGGGCAATAACCATCGGTTTTTAGACTGACTATTCATTGATTTAGATAATGGACTGTGTCTCGACTCTACTAGCCACGAACAAAATACAGGAATACGACACCACATAACATCATACCGAAACCAATACCGCGCAGTGTAGATTCCGGCATCGAGGTTAATTGTTGCATGGTATTTTTATATCCCCGGGGACTGATAAAAGGGACCAGGCCCTCGATTATCATCACCAATGCCAACGCGGCCAGCAAGTCACCCCAGTTCACATTTTTCTCACAAAAAAACGGGCGGTATCATAACCACCCGTCCTACTGATTTTCCAGTTAACCCGAAAGTTTGTTAGGGTCTACCCGAGTCTTTGAAATACTTGAAATAATCCGAGTCAGGACTCAGTACTATCAAATCGTTATTATTTCCGAAACTGTTTTGATAGGCGTTCATGCTTCGATAAAAGGAATAAAATTCCTTATCCTGATTGAAAGAGTCCGCATAGGTCTTTGCTGCGATAGCATCGCCCTCACCTCGTGTCTGCTCCGACTTACGATAGGCTTCTGCGAGAACTTCCTCTCGCTGCCTGTCCGCATTGGCGCGTATCTTCCTGGCCTGTTCTTCACCCCGTGAACGGAATGCCTTCGCTACTGTCTGCCTTTCGGTGGACATGCGTCGATAAACATCGTTGCTGACGTTGTCCGGTAGTTCAACCTTTTTAATCCGGACATCGATCAGATCGATACCGAGAGACTTGATTTTTTCACCGGCATTATCGGTGACCACCTGCATGATGCTGGCGCGCTCGCCCGAGATAACCTCCCGCATCGACTTGCTACCGATCTGCCCTTTCAATTCATCGTTGATGATGGTCGCCATACGCGCGATCGCTCTTCTTTCATCACCCTGGGTCGAAGTGTAATAGGTCTTCGGGTCGACGATTTTCCACTTGACGAAGGAATTGACGATCACATTTTTCTTTTCGCTGGTTAAAAAACGTTCCGACGGTGTATCCAGGGTTAAAATCCGGCTATCAAACTTAATCACATTATTGATAATCGGAATCTGCCAGTAGAAACCCGGGGAGTAATCAGACTCGACAATTTCACCGAGCTTGAATTTGATCGCTATCTCGCGTTCATGAACGATGAAGGTTGACGACCAGATCACCACAACAACGAGTCCGATCAGCAGTAATAAAAATTTTAAATTATTCATTATCGTGTCTCCCTGGTTCTGGATCGAGAAACATTGCGTTTAAATTCATCCATTAACGATTGCGTCGAACCGCTGCTGGAATCTCCGCCATTCTGGCTGAAACCCGTGCCGGCTGACCCGCCGGAGAGCAATTGATCGAGCGGCAAGAACAACAGGTTATTGCCACTTTCAATATCAATCATAACTTTCGGCGAGCGGCTCATCACCGATTCCATGGTATCGATATAAATACGTTCGCGGGTCACTTCGGGAGCGCGTTGATACTCGGCCAGCAATTGATTGAATCGACTGGTTTCACCTTCTGCAGCCTTGACCACGCGGGTTTTGTAAGCCTCGGCTTTTTCCAGTAAGGCCTCGGCGTCACCGCGGGCTTGCGGTACCACACCGTTGCGGTAGGCGTTGGCCTCGTTAATGATACGCTGTTCATCCTCTCGCGCCTTGATGGCGTCGTCGAACGCGTCCTGCACTTCTTCCGGCGGCTGTGCTTCACCCATATTCACGGTAAGCACATTCAGGCCGGTGTTATAAGAGTCCAACACTTCCTGCATAATTGCCTTGGTTTCACTACCGATGACGGCGCGGCCTTCGGTCAGAATCAAATCCATGTCGTTATTTCCAACCACTTCTCTAATCGCGGTTTCGGCAACCTGTTGCAGGGTGTTATCCGGATCGCGAACGTCGAAAGCGAAAGCCTGTGCATCCTTGATGTTGTACTGGACTTCGAGACTCATGATGACGATATTCTCATCGCGGGTGAGCATTTTCGAATCCCTGCGCGTGGTTCGGTTGGCCGCTACGTTAATCAGTTCGACATCTTCGATTGGCCACGGGAAATGCCAGTGCGGACCCGACTGGGTTACCTTGGACCTGGCGCCAAAACGGGTTTCGACACCGCGCCAGCCTTCATCCACGATGTAAATTCCGGTCAATGCCCAGACGATTACCAGGGCAATGGCGATAAAACCGGCGATACCCTTCAGGTTGCCCGAGCCACCCGGTACGCTTGGAATTTTTCCACCGCCGCTGCCAAACAGGCCACCAAACTTGTTTTTTAAATTATTAAACAGCTCGTCTAAATCCGG